>JAPUKM010000251.1 GCA_027295645.1 Chloroflexota bacterium
CGGTACATCGCCGGGCAGGAGGTGTTGGAGGTCACCGCATTTACTGATAGTACAAGCGATGTCGCGTCAAATGAACGAACAGCGCAGGCCATGCTGAAAATGGAGGGAGGCTGCATTGGTTCCCTCGTTGTTACCCGTCGCGCGCCGTTCACGCAGGTTGAAGTCATCGCACACGGCACGGAAGGAACCCTCGTATGCTCAAACACATTTTCCTTCCTAACCAGGACGGGGAGAGTGACGGGCCAGCCACAGCTAGAGATCACTACTACCAAGGGTGTAACCGTCCAAGAATTCGCTGCGGCAAACTGCTTTACCGCTGAGATCGAATCGTTCAATAGAGCCATATCCATGGATGAAGAACCGACCACCTCTGGCCGAGAGGGGCTAATCAACCAGGCAATCAACGAAGCAATCTATGAGTCCAATCGCACCGGGAGGGTGACTAGGATCAGTCCAGATCGCTGAGCTGAAACGAGACGGAGAGATTGGTGCGCAGGACGCTAAAGGTGGATGGGCTCCAGCTGTCCAGGTACGGCTAGTTGCCTTCAAGAAGGAAGTCCAGAGTCAGCCTGGTGAACTCCTCCGGCTGGAACCGATAGGACCCACCCGTTGGCATCCCCGCCTTCGGTGAGTCCGGGATAATCTTGAGAATTGAGCCCCCTATCGCTTCGTGAGCCCGCTGCTCTCCGCGGCGCAGCGAGTCACGCTCCCCGTAGATCAGTAGTGTTGGCGCCTTCACTCGCGAGCCCAGGACCGCAGTATCGACCTGAGTGGCCGCCTCCCTGTGTACGGGGTGCCACCTGCGATCTCGACGGTTCAGCTCGTCTCGTATCTTCCACTCGTCCCATGTAAGATCGGGCTCATTCTGTCTGACCTTATCCCACGGGGGCAGTAGAGGAGCAACGGGCATATCGTAGGATGTGGTATCTGTGTACTGGGGCTTGAAAAACTTCTCCCAGACCACTTTCCCTTGCTCCTTGCTCCAGAAGGGCAGGCTATCCATAACCAGCTTCTTGACCCGTTCAGGATGGTTTGCCGCTATATCCAGGACAACAATGGCACCGGTGTGACCGCATACAAAGCTACACTGGTTGATAGCCAAGTTGTCTAGCACCTCAAGCACGGCCTCGGCACAGTCCGAAATAGTCCAGCTCTTGGTAGCGAGCCACGAGCGTGGGATGTCCGAACGATCATAGCCGGGAGTATCCAGGATGTAGCAGGTGAAGTGTTGGGCAAACCTGTCCGCAATCCGGGTGAAGCCCCGCCCGCTATCCGCGCCTAAGAAAACCAGGGGGTCGCCCTTGCCTACTTGATAGCAGTAGACGCGTCCGCCCTCTTGGCGCGCAACATAATGCTCCGTGAAGGCAAACTCGGTAGCCATTAAACTCCTCCATAGTGAATCCAGGGCGGCAACGCCTCATTGGCCGTGCCCGGATGAACTTCTCCCGCTCGGCAGGTTTTCTGCGTTATCATACATAGTGAGCCACAACAATGTTTGGATTTGCTCTGGTGACCACGTCTACAGCCGGTACGCGCAGGCGCATAGTACATGGGATGTCCCCTAGGTCGCCAGGACAGCTTGTGATTGAGAAATCAGGAGGCAGATATGTCCGACCACCCGACTGAGCAGGAGGTCCTAGGCTATGCGGATGAATTGAAAAACTGGGGTCGGTGGGGATCCGACGATGAGCTTGGGACAATGAACTTCCTTACGGACGAAAAGACGGCACGTGCGGCAGCCCTTGTACGTACCGGGAAGAGGGTGACCTGTGGACGCCCGATTGAATTCGGGCCTACAACAGAAGCAGCAATCCCACCCATCCGTTTCATGATTTCCAGCGGGGAGGGCGCCGCAGCAACGGGTCGATCCGACGCCCTCGATTTCTTTGGCCTGGCGTACCATGGCATGACGATCACGCATATTGATGGGATCTGCCATGCCTTCTGGAACGGCCTGATGTACAACGGGCGTCCCGCAAGTTTGGTGACCACTCGCGAGGGTGCCAAGGCAGGTGCCATTGAGCTTCTTCGCGACGGCATTATCGGGAGAGGTGTCCTGCTTGATATGCCTCGACTATTGGGGACCGAGTGGATGGAGCCAGGACAAGGTGTTTTACCCGCACATCTTGAGGCGGCGGAAAAGGCGGAGGGCGTCCATGTAGAGGAGGGGGATATTCTTCTGATCCGGACAGGCAATTACAAGCGGAGGCTGACCCTTGGGCCACTCGGAGATGGGGGTCCGGGGCCGCACGTTGCTCTCCTGCCCTGGATTCGAGAACGTGGGGTTGCACTCTTAGGATCAGACACACCCAACGACGTATTGCCGCATCCCTATCCGAACATTGAATGGCCAATGCACTGCATCGGCATTGTCGCAATGGGACTCTGGCTCATGGACAATGCCAATCTGGAAGAGATCAGTACGACCTGTGCTGAGTTGAGTCGCTGGGAATTTCTATTGTCTGTATCCCCCCTTCGTCTGCAGGGGGGGACGGGATCTCCAGTGAACCCGATTGCCGTGTTCTAGCTAGCGCATCTTCCAGACGGGCTTGCGCTTCTCTGCAAAAGCACGAGGCCCCTCCTTTGCGTCTTCGGTCTGAGACACCTCCTTTCGGAGGGTCTGCGTGAGCTCTTGTATCTCGTTTGGCGGGAGCATGAATCGAGCATAGGCAATACGGCGCACGGCCTGGACCGCCAGGGGCGCACAGAGCTTGATCTGCTCGGCGATAGCCTCGGCTTCCCGAATCAAGGAGTCTCTGTCGGGCAAAACCTTGTGTACCAGGCCCATACGGTAGGCCTCTTCAGCACTGATGTTGGTCCCGGTCAGGATCATATGTAGTGCCTCCCCCAGAGGTACCATGCCCAAAATATTCATGTTCCCCCAGGCACTCACGCGGGTCTCCACGTCTCCCAGCCTGGAGCGCTCAGTGGCCAGTCGAATGTCGCAGTCAAGGGCCATCCCAAAGCCGCCTGCCAAAGCGTAACCATCAATGGCGGCGATTATGGGCTTCCAGACCTGCTCTCTAAGAGATGTACGCAAGGGTCTCGTCCCGGCATGCTGACCCTCTGACGTCATCTCCTTCAGGTCGGCACCCGTGGAGAATGCGCGGCCGGTTCCGGACATGATGGCCACCAGCAACGACGGATCGTCACGGTAGTCGACGAATGCGTTGCCCAACGCTTCGATTAGCTCGTTGTTGAAAGCGTTCAGGGAATCGGGCCGATTCAACGTGATATAGGCGATCTGATTTCGCTTCTCGTAGAGCAGGACTGGCATGGGACCTCCTATCGTTTTCCGCTTTGGTGGCGATTATAGCAGCGGTTGAGTGACTGTGTTCACTGTGCGGTGTGCGGAGCGGTGATAGAGTGCAGAACCGCCCGCTCGGCACCACCCTGTCTACACAGGTATGGACGGATGCGACCGATGCCACTCCGTTGCTTGCTCATACGCGCCGGCTACCTTGAGAACGGTGTGATCCTCCAACGATCGACCCACCAGTTGCAGCCCAATCGGAAGGCCGTCATCGGACAGTCCACAGGGAATCGAAATAGCTGGAAACCCCGTGAGATTGGAGAACCGGGTGAGTCTGGTCACGGCGCTCAGGACATCGACCCGTGTTCCACCGATCTCCACCTCGCTGTCGCCATGTCGCGGCGCGGGGATGGCGGTGGTCGGGAAGGCGATGAGATCGACCTGGTCAAGCACCTCACGTGTCTGCTGTACCAGGACAGCGCGCGCCTGCTGCGCCCGGACGTAGTCCGGTGCCGAGACATCCAGCCCCAACGAAAGACGTTGCTTCACCGCCGGGTCCAGCTCCGAGCCATGCTCCTTCAGCAGCGTCCCATGGGCTGCGATAGCCTCTCCGCCCATGATGGTCGTGGACATATCCGCACAGCCCGCGAGCCACGGCATCTTGACCTCGACAACAGAGGCACCCAGGCTCGACAGCTTGTCGATCGCCGCCAGCACTTTTTCCTTTACTGCACCACTCAGGACATCCCAGACGAACTCCTTCGGAACACCGATCCGAACAGATACGACCTGTTCCCCAAGCGAGGCCGAGAAGTCCGGCACGGGGGAATCCAAAGACGTAGAATCTCGCTGATCGTAACCGGCGATGGCGTTCAGCACCACGGCGCAGTCCCCCACCGTTCTCGTAAAAATCCCAACGTGGTCCAGGGACCAGCAGAGCTGGGTCACGCCAAAGAGGCTTATCCGACCATACGTGGGCTTGAACCCCACCGTACCGCTGAGCGAAGCCGGAATCCGGACTGAGCCGCCCGTATCGGTGCCCAGGGCTGCCGCACACCCGCCTGTAGCAGTCGCCGCGGCAGACCCACCGCTGGAGCCGCCGGACATACGACCGGGATCCCAGGGGTTATTGCAGTTGCCATAGTGCGGGTTCAGGCCGGTGGGCCCGAGTGCAATTTCATTCATGTTCGTCTTGCCCATAAGCACGGCACCGGCACTCTTAAGCCTGGCAACCGCCGTGGCATCTTCGGTCGGCACATAATCGCCCATGACCGTTGTTCCCGAGGTCGTTCGAACGCCCTCGGTGAGAAACAGGTCCTTGACTGCTACGGGGATCCCATGGAGGGGGCCTCGGTAATCACCCCGGCTGATGGCCTGGTCAGCCTCCTTCGCGGCTGCGCGTGCCTCGTCGCCCATGACCGTGATGAACGCATTTATCGTTCCCTCTACGGCATCTATGCGCTGTAGATGGCTCTCCACTAGCTCACTGGCGGAGACATCCCTGCTCTTGATTAGTCGGGACATCTCAGTGAGTGGAAGGGAGTGAAGCTCCATGGTTTCCTCCTGCCTAAGCCGTGTTGGAATCACGTGAAGAATAATGTGGATGCTGCATTGAGTCAATGTCAGGCAGATGGTCACCGCTTGGCCACCGTGGACCTCCGGCGGACTTGTTAGCATGAGCAGTCATCATAGCCCGTGGCCGGACAGTGCCAACCGTACGCCTCTACGTCCCGGACGGCCGCTTGACAGAGACCGCAGCCTCAATCTACAATCCGTTCCCATCCAGTCCAGAACCAACAGCCTCCAACCAACCGGTAGTGAGGAGTAGTGATGAGCGAGAAGAAGGCCTGGCAAGAGGGCCTTGGAAACTATCCCAGAATAGTAGCTGATTTCGAGATTGAGCCCGAGAAGACGGCGCTGGTCGTGGTTGATATGCAGTACTACGATGCGCATCCGGACTACGGCATGGGCAGGATCTTGAAGGAGCGATATCCAGAGCTTGCGGCCCACTATCTTCCCAGGCTGAGTGACGTGGTGATCCCCAATTGCATCAAGCTGGTCGACTTCTTCCGGAAACACGAATTAAGGATGTTTTATGCCAGCTTTGGCGCAACGCTGCCGGACGGGAGTGATTCTCTGCCCCTCAGGAAGCTGCGGGATGAAGAGATCGAGAGGGAGACCGGCGTGAAGTCGACCTTTGCCCTGGGAAGTTTCGAGCACCAGGTGCTCGAGGAGCTCAAGCCACGGCCGGAGGAGATCGTGGTCAACAAGACCACTCGAAGCGCATTTAGCGGCACCGGTTTGGACCACACTCTGAGGATGATGGGTATAGACAGCGTGGTGATAATTGGGGCTTTGACCAATGGCTGTGTGGAGAGCACGGGCCGTAGCTCCTCCGACCTCGGGTACAAGACCATCGTGATCGACGACGCATCGGCCACTATCGATCAGGCCAGCCAGGACGCCACCATGAAATCCTTCGCCTGGATATTCGGCAAGGTCATGGACACCGATGAGCTTATCGCCAACCTGTCCAAAAAGCTCCAGGTTGCCGCCGTAGCGGTTGGCACGTAGGCTCACGCTTCCGCAAACAGCCTGCGTTGACCGCCTCGTCCATTTTGTGGCCCTGGCCGGTCCCCCCGGCGGAAATACGCGCACACAAAAGCTTGGAAAGGAGCCGATAGCTTGACAGAGCAGGCGATGGGAGAGACGGCGCTGGGCAGGCTCAGAGTTATTGACCTGGCCGATGAAAAAGGGGTGTACTGCACCAAGCTCCTTGCCGACCTGGGCGCCGATGTGATAAAGATCGAGAAGCCGGGGGGTGACGCCACCAGGCAAATAGGGCCCTTCTGGCACGATGAGCCCGGTCCGGAGAAGAGTCTGTATTTCGCTTATCACAACAGCGCGAAGAGGGGCGTCACGCTCGATCTTGAGCACCCGGACGGGCAGCGGATCTTCAAGAAGTTCATCGGAGGGGCTGATATCCTGGTAGAGACCTTCGCACCTGGATACCTGGACGGCTTGGGGCTCGGCTATACCGATATCAAGAAGCTGAACCCCGCGCTTGTAATGACCTCCATCACCCCCTTCGGGCAGACTGGTCCGCATAGCCACTACAAGGGCTCGGACATTGTCGCTTGCGCCATGGGCGGCCTCATGTACCAAACAGGCGAGGCCGATGGGCCGCCAACTATCGGCCCGGGCTGGCAGGCATACAATATGGCCTCATCCTTCGCTACCATCGCTACCCTTGCCGCCCTCCACTACCGGCGTGTGAGCGGCAATGGAGACCACGTGGATGTTTCAGTGCAGGAGTCCATCTCCTCCATTCTGGAATCCACCGTCCCGGTCTTTGTTAACGAAGGCCGCGTAGTCCGACGCAT
>JAPUKM010000252.1 GCA_027295645.1 Chloroflexota bacterium
CGTCCGAGGCCAGATCGACGCGCTTGTGCAGGAGCTTTCTGAGGCAGCCACCGCGGACGATGGCGAGTGGAGACCCCCCGGCAAGTGGAACAACGGAATCATCAACGTGGGACTGGCGGTCCGGGCGGTCATGAAGGGCTACAGGGAGATGCCTGACGCGCAGTCTGAAACGGCGAATCAACTTCCGACTGCAAGTGACGACGATGCATCTCCTATTCAAGCGGGAGACCATGCGCCGCGAAGGGGTGGAAGTGTGGCCGCCCCTGCTGGAAGAGGGCAGTCGCAAGGCAATCAGCGCGGTGACGCTAAGAATCCCAACAATCCGGCCTACCGAGCTGCCGCGAGCAATCGGTCCAATCAGATGAACCCGAACAACCCTGCTTATAGGTCCTCGCGGTCCGGGAGGCGGTAGTTGGGTTCATTGCATGGGGTGTCGCGCAGTAGGAGGCTTGGAAATCGGCAACGGAGCGGTGCAACCCAGAGCGTCTCCTTCCAAACCCGGACTAGAATCAGCATCGGCTGAACCTGACTCCTGACATGTACCAACGGATGCGTTAGCCGGTGCTGATGCGTGGCTGTGGTGGCAGAGTCGGCGGGGGAAGAGCGCCGATGCCAGAAAGCAGCAAGAGGGAGCCTAGGGGGTAGACAGCGGGATTGACCTACCGCAGTGCCGCGAACAAGATGAGCATTGTCATTGAAAAGAGTCGGACCCTCGACGTTACGAGGATAGACCCCCTGGTAACGCGGTCTTCATCTGATGGCTTTCGGCATGTGGAATGTCTTCGAGACGAGTGGCTGAGCGGGGTCAACCGGTTCGACGGTCCGGGCGAAGCGTTGTTCGTGGCAGCCCTCGATGGCCGAGCGGTCGGCGTGTGCGGCCTCAATGTGGACCCCTATGCGAATAACCTCTCTGTAGGTCGCGTGCGCCGCCTGTACGTGGCACCCGGCTCTCGGCGCCGAGGAATCGGCAGGGCGCTGGTCGCCGCAGTCGTCGCTGAACCGCGAAGGTCTTTTTGCAAAGTGACGCTCCGGACTAACGCAGACCTCTTTTTTAGGTCAATGGGATTCGAGCGCGTCGAGGGAGTAGAAGCTGTGACAAACCAGCTCATGCTCCATGATAGCCAGTAACAGCAACAGTCCGCCGTGACAATCAGAGATAAGCGAAGGTTGTATGATGACCACACAGCGTCGACTGACCATGTCCTTAGGGGAGGCACTCTTCACTCAGCGGGCCATCCGTCGCTTCAAGCAGGACCCGATCTCCGACGAGGACCTAGGCCACATTCTGGAGTCCGCGATTCGAGCCCCGAGTGGCGGCAACAGGCAGCCCTGGCACTTCGTGGTCGTCCGAGAGGCTAATCTCCGAACCCAGTTCGCTCCGCTCTATCGCGAGGCTTGGTGGGCCAAGCGAAAAGACGAAGGGATCGGAGGTCCGGAGGACATACCGGCCAAGCTGCAACCGGCCATGAGGCTCGCCGACGAGATCGGACAGGCACCGGTGCTGGTGCTGGTGTGTGCGACCTCCAAGGGAGCGGGTGCCATCGGCTCAGTGATTCCGGCCGCTCAGAACCTTCTCCTGGCAGCGCGAGCCTTGGGCATCGGAGGAACGATCACCACGCTGCATCCTCAGGTGGAAGAGCGTGTCCACCAACTCTTTCATATTCCCGAGACGGCGCAGATCGTCTACTGCCTCCCCCTCGGGTACCCACGTGGGCGTTTCGGCCCGACACAGCGTAGACCGCTTTCAGAGGTTTGCTCATACGATCAGTGGAGCCGCCAGGCATAGGCTCCCATCTCCGAGCGCCCGTCTGTGGGGCGAAGATGGGAAGGTCAGGGGCACGTCCAGCCAGTGAACAGGAGGGGCCATGACGTCGGACGGCAATCGACAGATAACTCTATCCCAGCGGCCAGTCGGCTACCCGACCGAGTCAGACTTCAGCTTGGTGGAATCGCCTGTACCGCACCCGCGCGAGGGAGAGGTCGGTGTACAGGCCATCTGGCTATCCCTCGATCCATATCAACGAGGCCGGATCAGAGGGGGTGCGTCATATGCGGCGCCGGTGGAGCTGGGAGAAGTTATCACAGGCGGCGTAGTTGGACGGGTGATCGAGTCGAGGACACCGTCCTTCCAAGTTGGCGACATCGTTGAGGGCCCGCTGGGTTGGCAGGAGTACGCGCTGTCCGACGGGCGAAACCTCCGCAAAGTCGATACGACCATGGGGCCGCTGCCGACGGCGCTTGGGGTTTTGGGAATGCCAGGAATGACTGCCTACTTCGGGCTCCTGGACGTCGGCCAGCCAAAACCTGGAGACACCGTAGTCATATCCGCTGCATCTGGAGCCGTGGGCCAGGTTGTTGGTCAGATCGCCAAGATCATGGGATGTCGAGCGGTTGGGATAGCCGGGTCGCAGGAGAAGATCGACTACATCGTCGACGAGCTGGGTTTCGATGCAGGGATCAACTACAAGACCGAGAACCTCGACACCGCCCTGGCCACCGCATGTCCGCTGGGCGTTGACGTGTATTTCGACAACGTGGGCGGTGTCGTCACCGACGCCGTGTTGGAGCACATCAACACTTTCGCCAGGAACGTGATCTGCGGGCAAATCTCGCAGTACAATCTGGAGGAGCCGGAGCCGGGGCCCCGAAACCTGGGACTGCTCATCATCCATCAAGCACGAATGGAGGGGTTCTTGGTCTTTCAGTTCGCTCACCGCTACGAGGAGGGCAGGCAGCGGATCGCTGGGTGGATGAAAGCGGGCAAGGTGAAGTATCGCGAGCATGTTGTCGAGGGCCTAGAGAATGCTCCCCGGGCGTTCATGGGGCTCATGCGGGGTGAGAACTTCGGCAAGCTACTGATCAAGGTGTCGGGTGAGTGACCAAACGTCACCCTCGCTGCCAAACGCGAGTTCAACCGAAGGCGGGCATCACCCGCTCGATGAAAGCCTGCAGCGCTTCCCAATCGAACGGGGCTCTCATCACGATGTTGAGTCCCTCTGCCCCCGCATCTACATATTCGCCGACTCGCTCAACGACCTCTATCGGTGTGCCCAACAACATCCCACCTTCTTGCTCCACAGCGCGCGCACCATAGTATTCCCTGAAACGCTCACGTTTTTTGGTGGCATCCGCCTCCGTCACCCCCGACTGAAACCCTACATTGACACTGCGAGCTATCTCGGCAGGGTCCCGACCTTCCCTTTCACACCAGCGATCTAACACTCCATACTTGTGCCTGTACTCCTCGGGTGTCACATAGGGAATGTTCCATCCATCGCCGTATCTGGCGGCGATTCGGAGAGTGCGACGCTCCCCTCCCCCGCATACCCATATCCTCAGGTGATCCTGGAGGGGCTTGGGTTCGCAGAAGGCGTCGTCCACCTGAAAGTATCTGCCCCTGAAGCTGGTCATACGATTGCGAAGCATCGAGCTGATGATCTGGACACCCTCCTCCAGCATGTCTAGCCTGACCGACGCAGCGGGATAAGGGATGCCGAACGCCCGGTACTCACGCTCCAACCAACCTGCGCCCAAACCTAGCTCGAAACGGCCGCTGCTAATGTGGTCTATGGTGGCAGCCGCCTTGGCCAGGACCGCCGGATGGCGATACCCCATTGACAAGGCCAAGGCGCCCACGCGCACGTTCCTGGTCTCCAGAGACAGTGCGGTGATGGTGGAGATGGCCTCGAAGCAAGAGCCACTGCCGTCCACCGATGGGTCATCGTAGAAGTGGTCCCAGATTGATACCAGGTGAAACCCGGACGCGTCTGCTATCTGCCAGAGTCGCCGCAATTCCTCATAGGTACAGTTCTGCGGACCGCTATGTATTCCAAATTTCAGCCCCATGACTGCGCTTTCGTCACATCGATATG
>JAPUKM010000253.1 GCA_027295645.1 Chloroflexota bacterium
TGCCCTGGGCCTGTGTCAAAAAGCGGCTAGGGCAGGCCTTGGGGCTGAGTCTCTCGCAGGCCTCTAGTGGCCGGTAAGCTGGTCCGGCGTCCCGAACGCTACAGGCACCTGACCCCAGGGAGCCGAAACCTGGTACTCATCCACGGAGTAGTTTCGAGTGTCTTCACCCGAGGCACGCCGCTCCGCCAGATAAGTATCGAGGTGCTGGTGGGCGCCGTCCCCCACGAAGTGGACACGTCCGCAGCAGCAGTGCTCGTGTCCGGCATCGCTGCTGGCACGTTCGAAGCGGGCCCTGGGCTTGCAACCGCACTCACAGTCGTAGCGTGCTTCTATTACGTCCGGCTTGTCTCTCGGTGTGCGTACAAAAAACTCCACGGGTCACCTCCTCATATTAGTTCTTGCCCCAGCCTTGGCTGTTGCCCCTATCGAGTGCTTGGTCTCTAACTTTACGTTGCATCGGAGGGCTGCTTGAACTTGAACCGGCGCAGCCGTAGCGAGTTTGTGACCACGGAGACGGAGCTGAGGGCCATTGCACCTGCGGCCATCACCGGGTTCAGGAAGCCGAAGTCTCCCAGAACGATCTTCAGGGGGCCATCGGGCGTCCCTTCGCGGAACACCAGGTACAAGAGGCCCGCAGCGACGGGGATCAGGAGGGTGTTATAGCCGAAGGCCCATAGCAGGTTTTGCCAGATGGTCCGTATGGTGGCCTTGGACAGGGCGATGGCATCGGGCACGCCCCGTATGTCACCGCGCATCAGGGTCACGTCCGACGCTGCCATGGCCACATCCGTGCCGGTGCCGATGGCTATGCCTACGTCGGCCCGGGTCAGGGCCGGGGCGTCGTTGATGCCGTCTCCCACCATGGCCACCATCTTCCCCTCTTCCTGAAGGAGCCGTATCTGGTCGACCTTCTGGTCCGGCAGCACCTCCGCCAGCACCCGGTCGATCCCCACCTCTTTAGCGATGGCCTCGGCGGTACGGCGGTTGTCGCCGGTGAGCATCACCACCTCCAGGCCCAGCTTGTGCATGGCCTCCACCGCCTCCTTGGATTCGGGCCTCAGCGTGTCGGCCACGGCGATGACTCCGGCCACTTCGCCGTTGTTGCCAACGAACATGGGCGTCTTGCCCTGCATGGAAAGCTCCTGGGCCCGGGCCTCCAACCCGTTCAAGGAGAGGCCTCGCTCCTGCATGAGGGCCAGGTTGCCCAGGACCACCGTGGAGCCGTTGATCTGGGCCTCGACGCCGTGGCCCGGCAGGGCCCGGAAATCGGAGATCTTCTCCAGCGCCAGCCCCTTCTCCTTGGCCGACACCACCAGGGCCTCCCCAAGCGGGTGCTCGGAGTCGCGTTCCGCCGATGCAGCAAGACGGAGCAGCTCGTCTTCGGTCAGGCCGTTAGAGGTGATCACGTCCGTCACCACGGGCTTTCCCTGGGTGAGGGTGCCGGTCTTGTCCAGCACCACGACATCGAGCTTGTATGCCCGCTCCAAGGCCTCGGCGTTTCGGATCAGGATGCCGTGCTCTGCTCCCTTACCCATGCCAACCATGATGGCGGTGGGAGTCGCCAGCCCCAGGGCGCAGGGACAGGCGATGACCAGCACGGCAACCAGGTTGAGGACGGCGATGGCCAGCGCCGGGGCAGGCCCTAACAGGTACCACACCACAAATGTGGAGAGGGCGACCACTATGACCGCTGGAACGAAGTAGCTGGCTACCACATCCACCATGCGCTGGATGGGTGCCTTGGAGCCCTGAGCGTCCTCCACCATTTTGATGATTTGGGAGAGCATGGTGTCTCGGCCCACCTTGGTGGCCTGGAAGCGGAAGCTCCCCACCTTGTTGATGGTGGCGCCATAGACGGGAGAGCCCACGCCCTTTTCCACGGGCAGGCTCTCTCCCGTAAGCATGGACTCGTCCACCGCGGAAGCACCCACGACGACATCGCCATCGACAGCGATTTTCTCACCGGGACGCACCACCAGCACGTCGCCGACGACCACGTCCTCGATGGGGATGTCCACCTCATTGCCGTCCCTGACTACTCGGGCGGTCTTGGGTCGAAGGCCCATGAGCCTGCGAATGGCCTCGGAGGTCTGCCCTTTGGCCCGGGCCTCCAGGAGCCGACCCATCAGGACCAGGGCGATGACTATGGCGGCGGCGTCGAAGTAGGTGCCCGTGCTGTGGGCGAAGACGCTATGGGCATGGACCAGATGGGCTTCCGCGAACCACCCTCCGCGGAAGGTCAGTACCGTGCTGTACGCGTAGGCCACGCTGGTGCCCACGGCGACCAGGGTGTTCATGGTGGCGGTCTTATGTTTGAGGGCGCTCCAGGCGCCACGGTAGAAGGTCGCCCCGATCCAGAACTGCACCGGCGTGGCCAAGAGCCACAGTACGAAGTTGAGCTGGAACGTGCGACCTATGTTGGCATCAAACAATCCAAAGTTGAGCAGGTGCCTATCTAGGAGCCGATCGTCCCCAAGAACTGGCAGGTTGCTGAAGGTCAGCCACTCAATTGGCATGTACATGACGGCCATCATGAAGGCGCCTATGGTGCCTGCAATCAGGACCTTGCGGCGCAGGGCTTTGATCTCCTTGGTGCGGGCCAGGCGCTCCTGGTCCTCCTCTGCCCCTGCCATCTCTCCGGCCACGCCCTCCACCGCGTAGCCGAAGTCGGTCGCTGCGGCGCGGAAGTCGTCCAGCGTGACAATGCCGGTGAGATACTCCACGGACGCCTGGGAAGTGGCCAGATTGACGCTGGAGGAGATGACGCCGGGGACCTCCTTGAAGGCCTCCTCCACGTTGACCACGCAAGAGGCGCAGGTCATGCCACCTATGTTCAGGGTGACCTTGTCCTTCACGGCAGAGTATCCTGCGTCGCTCAGCGCCTCGGCAAGAAGGGGAAGGGTGACCTCCTTGGGGTCAAACTCCACCACCGCTTTCTCCGTGGCCAGGTTAACCTCTGCCAGGGTCACCCCCGGCATCTCCTTGAGGGCCTCCTCCACGTTTTTAACGCAGGAGGCGCAGGTCATACCCCCCACCGCCATCGTGATCTGCTCGGTAGCTATCGATGCCATCGGCACGCTCCCTATGAGTTAGTCCCGCTCCTGGAGATTATACAGCTCCAGCAACTCGTTCAACACTTCGCCATCCCGGCCCTCTTTGACGCCCTCCACCACATGGGTGTGGAGGTGACCCTCGAGGATCACCGATTCGATCTTCTGGATAGCACGGCGCACGGCGTGGGTCTGCTTGAGGATGTCGACGCAGTACTTCTACTCTTCCACCATGCGGCGGATGCCTGCCAGATGCCCTTCGGCGTAGCTGAGTCGCCTGAGAGCATCCTCCTTGACGGGCTGGTCCATCGGGGCCTCCTGACCCGTACCCCCTGGGGGGGGGTATTAGCATGGTAGCAAGGGGTCATGCCTTTGTCAAGGGGTGGAAGTGGGGAGTGCCGGGGTCCGACCCGCTAGAGTTGGGATTGCCTGCGACGGCTGGTGCGCCGGATGGTCCACCACACGTACAGGGCGCCAAGAAGTATCACGCTGGTCGTGACTATCCAGGTCAACCGGCCCGCCAGGCTCTGGCGCCTCTC
>JAPUKM010000254.1 GCA_027295645.1 Chloroflexota bacterium
AGGTGGGCTTTGCGTTGCGGACCCACTCCGCGGCAGAGGCCGAGCCGCCGGTCTCCAGGGCCACCGCCACTATCACAAACTGCCTCTCCCTCAGCTCCTCGTACAGCTCCTGCCAGACCGGCAGTTGGAAGCGGCACCCTCACCACGAGGCCCAGGAAACCAGGAAGACCTTCTTCCCCCGGAAGTCGGAGAGGCTGTGGAGGTTCCCCTCCAGGTCCGGAAGGGTGAAGTCCGGCGCTTGCAGCGGGTCCTGGAAGCCTGCGCCCGCGGCAGCGCCCTCACCGAAGAGCCAGACGGAGTGTGTATCGTTGTGGACAACGGGATTGCTCATATACCGCTCCAGGGCCGGCAGGTTGAACAGTGTACCGTCCTCCGTGAGAAACTCCCCCTCGCGTCCTGCCGGAATGGGGATGCACATCTCGCCCATGCAGGCGCCTTCGGGTGTCAGTTCCCAGTCCGTGGAGCTGTGGAGCGTATCGATGGGCAGCCAGAGGTTGTCTCCTTGGACTACCGCGTCTGCAACCTCGGATACCCGGTCCTTATAGATGATTGTCGTGCTCACCACTGCCTCTAATAGCCCATACGTCAGCTTCTGAGCTGCCTCTCCAGGAACTCGAACGTCCGGTTCCAGGCCGTCTCCGCACCCTTCTCGTTGTAGTTGGGCCCGCCGGGCTCCGCAAAGCCGTGTCCGCACCCTGGATAGATATGCTGCTCCATTCTCTTCTCGAATGTACGCCCCAGCTCGTCCAGCTCTTTGAGCTGCTCCAGCGGAATGCCCGCATCGTCCTCACCGTAGTGCCCCTGCCAGGGACACCAGAGGTTGGCCACCCGGTCAATCGGCTGTACGGCCCGGTCGGCCTTATTGGCCTCGCCGTATCGCAGGACGTTGTAGAAGGAGATACAGCCGCGCAGCCGGGGATTCTGACAGGCGAAGAGGAGGGGGAAGGGTGTGCAGAATCCCATCACCGCTATCCGGTCCCCCTGCACCATGGGCAGGGATGCCAGGTAGTCGAAGGCCCCGCCCATCGAGATCAGGTGTGAGCCGTCGTCCAGCTCCCGGAAGATCGGGACCATGGCCGGAAACGACATATCCGCAGGCATCGCACTCTCCGGGACGGAGGAGTAGAGGTCCCACACCAACGAGGCGTAACCCTTGCGAGCAACCTGGCGGCCGATCTCTACTACTCTGACCGTCATCCCACCGGCTCCGGGATGGATCATCACCCCCGGGTACGGCCCTGGAGCTTCAGGGTAGATGAGAACACCCCGGTTGACGATGCCATCACCGGGGAACCGCACCGGAGATTCAATCAGGCCATCGGGCATTCCTCCGCCGGCAATTGGTCTGAAAGCCTGCCCATCCTCTTCACACATGAATCGTATCTCCTGTAGCCCGTGGAGCCCACTATATGGCTTCTGAAAGCCTGCCCATCCTCTTCACACATGAAATCGTATCCTGTAGCCCGCGGAGCCCACTATATGGCTACGGAAGAATCGGGTCAAGGGAAGCTCCCCAGGAGATGTCCAGGGATTCAAAGAATGGGGAGGCGCGTGAGAACGGAGGGATTGCTGACCGGGGCGCAAATCTGTTATAGTATCTAGCGTTAGTTACACACAGTCGATTGTTCGGGGATCACCTACGATTCCCGTGTAAGAAAGTGGGAGTTTTCCCACTTTTTTTAAATAAAAAGGGGGCGAACCCTAGGGGGGCGGGTTATGAAGAGCGATTTTCTCATAGCGCTGACCCAATTGGCGGCGGAGCGGAATCTGCCACGGGAGATGGTTATTCAGGCCATCGAGGCGGGGCTCATATCCGCATACCGCAAGGATAGTACCAGCGCTGGACAGAACATCACAGTACGTCTCAATCCGGCTACCGGAGAGGTGCGGGTATTCGTTGCCATGCAGGTGGTGGAGGAGGTAACTGAGCCTAAGCAGGAATTTACCCTGGCTGAAGCCAAAAAGGTGGACCCGAAGGCTGTTCTTGACAGCACCGTCGAGATCGAGATCACGGCACAGAGCGGAGGGCGTATCGCCGCCCAGACCGCAAAGCAGGTAGTCATGCAGCGGCTCCGAGAGGCCGAGCGTGAGTTGGTGTTTGACGAGTACATCGGACGGGCCGATGAGATGATCTCGGGAACAATTCAGCGTATTGAGCCCAGACAGATCATCGTGGACCTCGGCAGGGCGGAGGCGGTTCTGATTGAAGCGGAACAGGTGTCCACTGAACGGTATCGCCCCGGCCAGCGACTCAAGGTGCACATCGTTGAGGTGCGCCGCTCCGCTAGAGGGCCTGAGATCGTCGTATCCCGATCTCACAAGAACCTCCTGCTCCGGCTGTTCGAGATGGAGGTCCCCGAAATCGCCAACGGCATCGTAGAGATCAAGGCCATCGCCCGTGAGGCCGGCTCGCGAAGCAAGGTGGCCGTGTGGGCCAAACAGGAGGGCGTTGACCCCGTCGGATCGTGTGTTGGTCTCCGCGGCATTCGGATCCAGAACATCGTTAACGAGCTCCAAGGGGAGAAGATCGACGTTGTCCCCTGGAGCCGGGACATCGCTACCTTCATCGCCAATTCACTGAGCCCCTCTCAGCCCATCCGGGTCGATCTGGATGAGGGGGAGAGCGTGGCCACGGTTATCGTCCCGGACAAACAACTCTCCCTGGCCATTGGGCGTGAAGGGCAGAACGCCCGTCTGGCAGCCAAGCTGACCGGCTGGAAAGTAGACATCAAGAGCTCCAGTGATGCTGAGCTTGAGCGATTCGGCCGCGCCGCGCCGGAAGTGGCAGAGACCGTTGCTGAAGACGAGGCTGAGCCAGCCGTTGCTGAAGAGACAACCCCGACCCCAGCCGAAGAGCCGGTTCCTGAAGTGGCCGTGGTGGCTGAGCAACCGGAGTCAGAGGAGGCCGATAAAGCGGCCGCGGAAGAGCCGCTGGAGCAGCCCGAGCCCGAAGTGGTCGGAGCGGAAGCAGCGGCGCCTAGCGGATTGAGCCCCGAAGAGGAGTTGGCGGCTCTCTCCCTGGAAGGAGAGACAGCAACTCCTGTGGAGGAGGAAGAGGTAGAGGCCATACCCATAACGGATGATGAAGTATGGGATGTCCCGCAGCTTGTTCCCGCTCAAGGGGCATCTCAAATCCGGTTTGCGGAAGATATTATGGTCCCCCGGGCTGGCGGTGGCCGTCGTGGCAGGCGACGGGGAGGCGATGGCGAGACGGCAAAGGCCCGAAAGGCAGCAGCGCGGAAAAGCAAGGCAGCAGCACCGTCGGGGAATGAAGGAGGATAAACCTCCACAAAGGAGAGTCTAGAGGTGTACGGTGGGATCTCCACACATACCCTTACGCCGTTGTGTCGGCTGTGGCACCCAGTTCCCCAAACGGGAGCTGAATCGCATAGTCAAATTGCCCGGGGGAAACGTGGAGGTGGACACCATCGGCAAACTGCCCGGGCGGGGTGTGTACCTATGCAGCCAGCCGGACTGTTGGGAGCGCAGCCTGCAAAAGAGTCGCGTGGACTACGCACTACGGACCCGGCTCACTCCCGGTGACCGGCAGCATTTGCTGGAGTATGCTCAGGAGCACGTAAGGACCAAGTAGGCGCAAGAAACTGATATGGTAAAGCAACAGACAACTGACGAGAGCGGTGAGGCCGCCCCTCGACGCCCGGCGGCTAAGTATCGACAGCTGAAGGTGCCTCAGACGGTGACCGTTGGGGCGCTTGCTGAACTGATGGGCGTGAGCACCATTGAGCTCATCAAGCAGCTCATGCGGGGCGGCATAATGGCCAACGTCACACAGGGCATCGATTTCGATACCGCCGCTGCCCTCGCGCCCATCTTTGGGTTTCGTGCCGTCCCAGTGGAGCCGTCGGCGGTTAAGGCAGTCAACGTGTCTTCCGATGAAGAGGACCCGTCGCTCCTACAGCCCAGGCCCCCAGTGGTGGCAATCCTGGGACACGTGGACCACGGCAAAACAACGATCCTGGACGCCATCCGCACCACCCGAGTGGCTGAGCGGGAGGTCGGAGGCATCACACAGCACATCGGCGCGTACCAGACCACTCACAACGGTAAGAAGATCACCTTCCTGGACACTCCGGGACACGAGGCGTTTACAGCAATGCGCGCACGTGGAGCCCAGGTGACGGACATCGCGGTGCTGGTGGTCGCCGCAGATGACGGCATTATGCCTCAGACAGTGGAGGCTATCGCCCACATCAAGGCGGCAAACGTGCCCATTATCGTCGCTATCAACAAGATGGACCTGCCGGATGCTGACCCGGATAAGGTCAAGCGTCAGCTTTCAGAACAGGACATGCTTATCGAGGAGTGGGGTGGTGAGGTGATCGCCGTGCCCGTTTCAGGCAAGACCGGGGATGGGCTTGGCGACCTTATGGAAAACATGCTGATCGTGGCTGAAGTGGCGGAGCTGAGGGCCAACCCCGATCGGACTGCGACCGGTGTGGTTGTTGAGGCAAAGCTGGACAAGACCAGAGGCCCCGCGGCCACCGTGCTCGTCAAATCGGGAACCCTGGCGGTCGGTGACCACATCGTTGCTGGAACGACTCGCGGAAAGGTCAAGGCTCTTATCAACGATCTGGGCAAGCGGGTGAAGCAGGCTGAACCCTCTATGCCCGTTGAGGTCCTGGGCCTGAACCAACTGCCTCAGGCGGGAGATGCCTTTTTAGTAGTGGAAAATGAGCGCACTGGCCGGCTTTTGGTTGAGCAGCGACAGCGGGAGGAGGGTGCTCCTAGAACAGGGGTTACCCTTGAAGAGATGGTCACTCAAATCCGCATGGGGGAGGTTAAAGATCTCCCTGTGGTAATCAAGGCGGATGTCCAGGGCAGCGTTGAGGCGATCAGAGATTCCTTGGTCCAGCTGAACACGGAAAAGAGCCAGGTGAGCATCATTCATTCGGCCAGCGGCGCTGTTACGGAGGGAGACGTGTTCTTGGCGAGCGCGTCTCATGCCATTATCCTTGGCTTTAACACCCGGCTGGAGGTGGGCGCTCGCCAGGCGGCTGAACAGGCGCGCGTTGAGATCCGGCTTTACAACGTGATCTACAACCTCCTGGAGGACGTGCAGAGCACATTGGAGGGCCTTATTGAGCCCACCGCTGTCGAGGTTGTTGAGGGACATGCCACCGTACGAGCGGTGTTCTCTCAAGGAAACCGTGGCAAGGTTGCGGGCTTGTACGTCAACGACGGTCGAGTTGTACGCAACGGAATGGCGCGGCTCAGCAGGAACGGCCAGGTCATCCATGAGGGCCCCATCGCTAGCCTCAGACATTTCAAAGAGAACGTACGGGAAATGGGAGCGCAGACGGAGTGCGGCATGGCTCTCGAAGGCTTTAACGACTTTGAGGAGGAGGACGTTATCGAAGTGTACCGTCTGGAGAGGTCAAAGTAATAACACTGAGCCACGCCGAGTACACGATGAGAGCATCTACAGCAGTCCTCCACGGGTGAATTCCAGAAGCCACGGTCTCGCACTGTCACCTACCACCTATAGTCAGCTTCCCGACAATAGACAGCGGCTGGCAGCATAGCAGTGACCGGCGAGGTGTTCTATGAGCAGACGCTTGGAACGGATCAACGAACTCCTGCGTCAAGAACTCAGTCAGCTACTGGCCCGAGATCTGAACGACCCCAGAATCCCCCTTCTGGTCACCGTTACAAGAGTAGAAACATCAGTTGACCTGAGGTATGCACAGGTATATGTGAGCGTCATGGGTGACAGTGAAGAGCAGCATACTGCCGTGGGCACCCTTCAGTCCGCCGCAGGGTTCATACAACGGGGCTTGCGGCCTAAGTTGACGCTTCGCTTCGTTCCCGTACTCAGCTTCAAACTGGACCATTCGCTTGAAGAGGGCGCTCGTATGCTTAGAGCTATCGATGACCTCCCCATCGCTAAGGAGCCCGGCTAATGGGCGACGCTATAGACGCTGTTCTGAGCATTGATAAGTCCGTTGGACTCACCTCCATGGACGTCGTGCGTCGGGTGAAGCGTCTCGTCGGTCAGCGCCACGTGGGGCACGGCGGCACCCTTGACCCTCAGGCCAGTGGCCTCCTTCCCGTCTGCCTGGGCTATGCTAACCGGCTCATGCAGTTTCTTGTGGACAGCACAAAAGAGTACCACGGCACCATTCTGCTGGGTGTCTCCACAGACACATATGACGCTCAGGGCCAGATAGTCGCCGAGCACGACCCCTCGTCCGTGACCCGCGAAGCTGTAGAGACCGCTCTGGATACATTGCGAGGCACCATTCAGCAGACCCCGCCCATGTACAGCGCGCTGAAGCACGAAGGCCAGCGTCTCTACAATCTGGCACGCTCGGGAGTAGAGGTGGAGCGTGCCCCCAGAGAAGTGGAGATCTTCCGTTTGGATATGGCTCAATGGGCCCCGCCTCAGCTGACTCTGGAGGTAGAGTGCGGCAGGGGAGTCTATATCCGCTCATTGGCCCATGATCTCGGACAGCTGCTGGGATGTGGCGCACACCTGGTAGCGTTGAGACGATTGAGGACAGGGCCATTCCATGTTGAGAGCGCGATATCCCTTGAGCGGTTCGAAGAGCTCTGCAATCAAGGCTCCAGCGAGACTGTTCTCTATCCTCCCGACTATCTGGTGCTCCACCTCAAGGCTGTAGCCGTCAGCCGTCAGGAGGAGACCGGGCTCCAAAACGGGCAGCCGGTACCACTCAGCCCACGGACCCACTATGCCCAGCATCTGGAGCAATGCCGGGCCTACTCTGCGGATGGACGGCTCATAGCCTTGGTGCAGTTCAACCGGCCCCTGCGCCTCTGGCAGCCATTTAAGGTATTCAGGTCCCAAGCAAAATCACCATACGCTGAAGAGAGCGTCCTGGTGTGAGAGGTGCACTCCAGATAGGGGAGAAGCTTTAATTGCCGTATCAAATCCAAAATTGCCTATGGCAAAGGGTTGACACAGTGTCAGATACGGTATATCGTCTCCGCATATCTAGGGAGGGAGGATCCGCTTTATGCAGGCATATTGCTTTAAGTGCAGAGCGAAGCGAGATATCAAAAATCCTACTAGTGTTACCTTGAAGAATGGTAGGCCAGCTACTCAGGGCACGTGCCCCATCTGCGGCACGAAGG
Source organism: Chloroflexota bacterium (assembly GCA_027295645.1). Lineage (GTDB taxonomy): Bacteria > Chloroflexota > Dehalococcoidia > Lucifugimonadales > JAPUKM01 > JAPUKM01. The sequence continues at coordinate 7,114 of JAPUKM010000254.1, forward strand.
TCTTCCGCATCGGCAAGGGATAGGCGGAAGGATCGCCCAGTCCGGAGGGGCTAGGCTGATCAGCTATAGTAGCCAGGGCAAGATTGCCTGGTCTTCTTAATAGTCTTCGGTGATTTGTATCCGGCAGGCTACTGTGTGAAAACTCAGTAGCCCTGCTCTTTTCCCGACCTTGTGGGGTCAGTTCACTCAAGAACGTGTGTCGGGAATCAGGAGTGTATGCCGGGTAGGAAGCTCCGGCCTGGTTAGGTGACCGCGGAGTAGGCTTCGGCCCCTTCGGACTCCAATCTTCCAGGGACGTATTGTACCTGCACCTATCTGAGCCTCTTCCGCTATGAAAAGGCTTAGATGGGTGCAGGTCTCGTTTCGGTCACAGCTCCTACTGCCTATCAAGAGTACGGTCGTGCTCGCGGTACAGGAGCGGACATAGTGGCGTCGCTGGTCTACTGAATCATCGGCAAGTCCGGGGCATCTAACATCAGTGAGGCTGGTGGGCCACTGGTGCAGCGTGTAGGATAGAACACACGTGGCGTGGCCCCTTCTGCACAGTCCGTTCCCAGGAGGTACGTGATGACCGACCCCATTCAGGAGGCCCAGCGTCTTGGCCAAGCCATCTGGTACGACAACATCCGCCGTGGCCTGCTGACCTCCGGCGAGCTTCAGCGCCTTATCGAGCAGGGCGTTACCGGCGTGACCTCTAACCCGACCATCTTCGAAAAAGCAGTGGCCGGGAGCACCGATTACGACGATGCCTTGGCCGACCTGAGCCGTACCGACAAGAGTGTGCCGGAGATCTACGAGTCCCTTGCGATTCAGGATATCCAGGACACTGCGGACCTGTTACGCCCGGTCTACGAGCACACCAACGGTGCTGACGGCTACATATCCCTTGAGGTGAGCCCTGCCCTGGCCCACGATACGGATGGTACCGTCGCTGAGGCTCAGCGTCTGTTCAAGACCCTGGACCGCCGCAATGTGATGATCAAGGTGCCCGCCACACCGGAAGGTATTCCCGCCGTCCGAAGGCTTATCGGCAAAGGAATCAACATCAACGTCACCCTCATCTTCTCCCTCGTCGCATACGAGCATGTGAGGGAGGCCTACATCGCGGGCCTTGAGGACCTGGCCGAAGCTGGCGGAGACCTGAGCAGCGTGGCGTCAGTGGCCTCCTTCTTCGTCAGCCGGGTGGACACTGCGGTGGACAGCATGCTTGAGGAGCGTATCAGCCAGGGGCGTGATGACCTCAAGGCCCTTCTTGGCAAGGCCGCCAACGCCAATGCCAAGCTGGCATACGAGGCGTTCAAGAGCACCTTCGGGAGCGGGCGCTTCGCCGCCTTGCGGGCTAAAGGGGCGCGGGTGCAGAGGCCCCTCTGGGCCAGCACCGGCACCAAGAACCCCGCCTACAGCGAGGTCCTCTACATCGAGCCGCTGGTCGGCCAGGAT
>JAPUKM010000255.1 GCA_027295645.1 Chloroflexota bacterium
CCTGGTCGAGGAGCCAGGCGGCCTGGTAGGCGAGCAGGCGGCCCATCTGGAGCTCGCGGTACATATCCGCGCAGTGGTGGTGTACCGCCTGGAATGAGCCGATGGGGCGTCCGAACTGTACCCGCTTCTGGACATAGTCAACGGTCATGTCCAGAACGGCCTGAGCGCCGCCGACCATCTCGGCACACTTCAGCGCCGTTGCCTTGAGCAGCACCCGCTGAAGGGGGGCACCGGCGCTGTGGAGCCGCCCAACCGCATCACCGGCGCCGACCACCTTCTCGGTTATGGTGACCTCGAACTGCTTGTCGCCCGCCGCGGTTATCATGGGCCGGAGGTGGACCGCCGGGTCCTGGGGGTCGATCAGGAACAGGGAGAGGCCGCGAGAGGCCGAACGGCCGCTTCTGGTGCGGGCCAGCCAGAGGAGGTGGCCGGCGATGTGCGCGTCCGGAACGAACCGTTTGACCCCATGAAGCACGAACCCGTCGCCGCTGGGCTCGGCGGAATCGTCGGCTCCTATGTCGTCCGGGTCACCGTCGCCGTTCAGATACGCCAGGGATAGCAGCAGGTCACCGGAGGCCACCCCGGGCAGCAGCGAGCGCCGCTGCTCGGCTGACCCCGCTTCCAGCAGGACAAGGCCTCCGAGGAGGGTGGAGGAGAGGAAGGGTGTCGGCGCAGCGGCGTAGCCCAGCTCCTCCACCAGGAGCGAAAGATCGAAGAAGCTGCCATCGCCGCCACCGTAGCGCTGCGGAAAGGGCAACCCGAGCCATCCCAATTGGGCCATGCGCTGCCAGAGCTGGGGCGGATAGCCCCGCTCGTCGCTCTCCATGGCGCGAACCAGGTCGCTGGAGCACTCCGCCCGGAGTAGCTCTCTCGCCGAGCGTTTCAGCATCTCCTGTCCTTCGGACAGAACGATATCCATACACCCTCCCGAACGGGGCGGAGCCAGTATCCGTGTTGCTAGCCGCGGGGCAGGCCAAGGCCCCGCGAGGCGATGACGTTGCGGCTGATATCGAAGCCGCCAGCCGCAAAATGAAAGAAGAGCCGGTCCAGGTAGTCGTGCTCAAAGCCGCCATCGGCAGGGGCAAGGGGGTCGCCTGGCCGAAGCTGTGCCGTGGGCCCCAGAATATCCACGGCAATGTTGTCTATCGCGCGCACCGTCTCGCGCTTCACCAGGAACGCCAGGCCGGTCTCGTGCTGCGGTTGCAGCCCCCGTGCATGCATGGAGGCGACCCAGTAGCTCATGAGGCGCGACGCCTCCACGTCGGCGTACAGCTCGGCCAGGCGCTGCCGCACGACGGGGTCCTGTAGGAGGAGTCTGCCCTGCCGGCGCGTTGTTTTGCAGTGCTCTACCAGGCGGTCAAAGGTGCGCAGCAGCATACCGGGGGTGCCAATCACGGCACGCTCGTAATCGATGGCCCCCATGATGTAGTACCAGCCCATGTTCACCTCACCCACCACGGCCGACCTGGGCACGCGCACCTCCTCAAAGGCGACGGTGGGGTGGTGGTAGCCGCTGATGGTGTTGAAGCCGCCCAGGCTGATGCCGGGGCTCTTCATATCCACGATGAACAGGGAGATGCCCTTGTGCTTCGGCAGGTCAGGGTCGGTGCGGGCGATCACCCATCCGTAGTCGGCATGGTGGGCATCGGAGGAGAAGGCCTTCTGGCCGGTGATGACGAAGTCGTCGCCGTCGGCCACGGCTCGGGTGGTCAGGGAGGCGAGGTCGGAGCCGGCCTCCGGCTCCGAGTAGCCCAGGAAGAAATCGATCTCCCCCGCCGCGATACGGGGCAGGAAGTGGGCCTTCTGCTCCTCGCTGCCGTAGGCCAGGATAGCGGCCGGAATGTAGGAGATGGCGCGACCGATGCTCGGAGCGTTGTGGTACTCCATCTCGTCGGACAGAATGGCCTCGAAGAGCATGTCCTTGCCATGGCCGCCGTACTCCTTAGGCCACCCGATGCCGATGAGGCCGCTTGCGCCCAGCTTCTTGCGGAACGACTGGGTGAACTCCTCGGAGTAGCCGTTGCCCTCGCGGGGGTCGCGGTGCGACGCTACGGCGCTGGGGGCCATCTCCTTGGTGAGGAGCTGGCACACCTCCTGGCGAAAGGCCTCTTGCTCTTCCGTGAACGTGAATCGCATTGCAACTCCTACTGTTCGGCCCTGTCCTGGTCAGGAGGAGACTCCAGGCGGTTGACCATAGTCTCCCGGTTCTCCGCCAGCAGCTCGCCATGCTGGTTGGTGTAGCTGATATCGACCAGCAGGAAGAGCAGATGCCCGGTGCGCCCCTCCCGCTCGTAGATGTCGCCGATCTTCCAGCGAGCCGTGATGACGTCGCTGGGACGTACCGGCCGGTGAAAGACGTAGTCGTTGCTGGCGCGGATCTCCTGTCCGAGGGGCAGGCGCACGCGGTCGGCGTAGCTTCCCTCGGCGTCCACACGGCCGGTGTAGTACTGGAACGTCTCGCAGACAAGGGTCGGCGGAGCCACCAGGTCACCGTACGGGCCCCTGGCGGCCTCCTCAGGGTTGACGTACAGCGGGTTGAGGTCGTCGATGGCCATGGCGAACATACGTATGATCCCCCGTCCCACCTCCTCCGGGGCGGTGAAGGTGTGCTCCACGCCGACGAGATGGCGGTACTTCTCAGCTATGTTGCCGACCTCAGCCATGTTTTTCCCTTCTACAGCGGCCCGGAGAGCGGTACTGCTCAGCTACGCTTCCGACCTCAGCCATCTTTAGTCTCTACATGGGTCCGGAGGGCGGAGTGCTGGAGCCCCTGGAGCACCTCCACGGCACCGCCGATCAGCTCGTCCATGATCCGGGCAGCGGGCTTGCGCTCGTTTACCATACCACCGATCTGCCCGGAGGGGTTGTTGACCAGATCGTAGCGTCCGGCCTCCCTGGCCGCCGCGGTGAAGTCCTCCATCAGCACGCCCTGGAGGGGCATGGGCAACGGTTCAAGGTCCGACCGCTCCCAGGCCTCTATGATAACGTTACGATAGTTTCTGGCGGTCTTGCCGGAGTAGGTCCGGCTGGGAACGAACTCCTCTGAGCTTCCGCCAAGTATCTGCTCCTTTTGGGGATCGGGGAGCACGCACTCCTCGGCGATCAGGAAGGCGGTGCCCACCCACGCTCCCAGAGCGCCCAGTGCAAGCGCGGCGGCGACACCCCGGCCATCGGCGATGCCCCCCGCAGCCACCACGGGAACGGGCTTGACGGCGTCCACCACCTGTGGGATCAGGGGGAAGTTGGCGATCTTGCCGGTGTGACCACCGGCCTCGGTCCCCTGCGCCACGACGATGTCCACTCCGGCCTTCACATGGCGCTGTGCGTTCCGCACCGAGCCCGCCAGGCCGATGACCTTCATCCCCTGCTCCCGCGCCAGGGGCACGACCCAGGCGGGATCGCCGAGGCCGGCGGCGAAGACGGGGACCCGTTCATCCAGCACGACTTCAACCTGTGCCTGGATGTGCTTTGGCGAAAGGAGGGTCTCCTCCTCCACCCGTATATCCGGGAGATCGAACTGGCGCATCAGGTCGCGCACGAACTCCACATGCTTCGGGTGCTCCCTGGCAAGCTGCTGGCGCACCGCTGAACGGGTCTCCTCCGCCTGGGTGAGGCTTGTGGGCAGGAGGAGGTCGACGCCGAAGGGCTTGGCCGTCAGGGAGCGTATCTCCTGAATGCGGCGTCGGATCTCCTCAAGGCTCAGGCCGGAGGCACCCATGACCCCCAGGCCACCGGCGTTGGAGACGGCGGCTACCAGGGCGGGTGGCGTGGCATTTCCCCTGGAGGCCATGCCGGCAAGGAAAATCGGGTGCTCGATCTCCAACAGGTCACAAAGGCTGGTGTGCAGAACTGCTCCGTCCATACTGTCTCTCCTAATCTGAACCTCTCAGGCCCTGAGCTCCTCCAGGAAGCGACGCTCCTGTACGTCATCCATGGGCGGATTGGCGTAGAGGTCGGGACTGATCTCATCCAGCAGCCCATCGAACCGCTGCTTCAGCAATGGGGCGATCTCATCGTAGAGGCCCACGGCCGCGAAGGTGTGCACCATCTCGTCGGAGACCTGCCGCGCCATCTCATCCCACTTCTGCTCAAGCGAGAGGGTGTGCAGACGCGGGATGAGCTCCTCCCACCCGTGGGCCTCAAGGACCCGCTGGTAGGTGCGGGTGGAGGAGTGAAAGGCGATGTCCAGCCTGACCCTCTCCATCCCCTGCTTCAGGTCCTCTTTCCGTGCGCCGGTGATGACGAACCCTCCGCCGCTAATCTTAACCGATTCCGGGTCCCGTCCGGCGCTCTTCGCCCCCTCAGCGACGTATGGGCGGACCACCGTACGGATGTACTCCGGGGAGTTCATTGTGAGCACGACAGCGCCATCAGCGATGGCTCCCGCGAGCTTCAGGTTGTAGGGGTTCACTCCACCCATGTACACCTGTGGACGGGGGTACGGAATGGGCCCCGGACTGAAGGCGGGCGGCATGAGGGTAAAGGTGTAATGGTCGCTGTGATAGTCCAGCGGCGTGCCGTCCTGCCACGAGTCCCATATGGCGTGCAGGGCCAGGGTGTAGTCCCGGAACCGCGGGCCCGGAGCGCTCCAGGGGATGCTGAACCTCCTGACGTTATGGGCCTTGACCTGTGTCCCGATGCCAAGTTTGAACCGTCCTCTGGAGTAGAGTTGCAGGTCCCAGGCACATTCCGCCATCACCATGGGGCTGCGCGGGAAGGCGATGGCCAACCGGCTCTCAAGGCCTATTCGCTCGGTGGCCGCGG
>JAPUKM010000256.1 GCA_027295645.1 Chloroflexota bacterium
TGGCGCTGTACTGTCCAAACTCCTAGCACAGGTACAGCCAGCGCAGTGCAGCGTCCCGACCTGTCGGGATCTGCCGGGGGTTCAGGGAGCGTCTCCCCGGCCTACAACTACCCCGTTGGGCGGCTGGGCGGGTAAAGAGACCATCGTGGCGCAGATAACACTCAAGAGTTCGCCGAGAAGCAGCACCCTCTGGCACAGGGGCGGCGGGGCATCCCAGCGCTGTTCCAGGGTGGGAATCAAGCCCCGCTCATCTGAGCGCATTGAAGGAAGGTGCAGGGAACCCGGGTTCCCTGCCGGAGGGTTTAGGGAGGTGTCCTCCCTAAACCACTAAAACCCTTGAGGGTGGGCGGGTTGGGAAATACACCACCGCCTTCCCAAATTCTCTTAGCGCTCCAGGCGTGTCATCTCTGTTAAAGGCCGAGTGGGTAAAGAGCAACCATCGTGGCACAGCCCTAAAGCATCTTGAGGAAAACTATCAACATATTTCGCGCCCCGTGAACCTGAGCATCCTATCTAGGGCCGAATGTTTTAAAAAAAACAACCAATCCCCAAAGGAGAACAATCAAACCGGCCTGGTGCCAGCCTCCCTTGAGAGGAAGCAGCCCTACCGTGTGAACCGCTGCTGAGGCAGCACCCGCAGGAGGAACCGCGGTGCCCACCAGTTCCAGTCGCCCATAATCCGCATCAGCGCCGGCACCAGCAGCGCCCTCACCACCGTGGCGTCCAGAAGTATCGCGATAGCTATCCCCAGGCCCAACGCCTTGATCACCATCACATCGCTGGTGACAAAGGCGCCGGCCACCAGCACCAGAATACCAGCCGCACTGGTGATGATCCTGCCCGTGCGCTCCAGCCCCACCGCGACGCTCTCCGTGTTGTCTCCGGTCTCGTCGTAGGCCTCCTTGATCCGGCTCAACAGAAACACCTCGTAGTCCATACTCAGGCCAAAGAGGATGCAGAAGAGAATGATGGGCACAGTGGTCTCCAGGGAGCCGTGAGCCGTAAATCCCAGGATGCTCCCAAAGTGACCCTGCTGGAAGATGAACACCAGCGCCCCGTAGCTCGCGAAGATGCTCATGGCGTTCATCAACACCGCTTTCAGTGGCAGGATCACTGAGCGGAACAGCAGCAGTAGGACCACATAGATAGTCACCACCACATACAGGATCACCAGTGGAAAGTACCGGTACATATTGTCGTTCGCGTCCATCAGGTCCGCCGTGGCTCCCGTGACCAGCGTCGTGAAGCCGCCGCCGATCGGCTCCGCGCGTAGCTCCCTCACAAAGGCTTTGGCCTCGTCGGAAACGGGAGCGAAGTCGGTGAAGACGCTGATCACGGTCGTATCATCCGCAGCTTGGCCGGCCAGCTCCTCCCGGACCTCCGGCGACGAAATAAGGTTCGGTGCGGAATAGATTGCCAGGTACTGCTCCAGGGTCAGGGAGGGGGCGGCATTGAGCGTGACCATGCTCTCCACTCGCCGCACCCCCGGCTTCGTCTCCAGCCTGCGGGTGTAATCGTACAGGGCGCTGATGGCATCAGCCTCCAGCACGCTTCCCGGTGCCTGGGCCGCTATCACCATTGGTGAAAGCTCCCCGGCACCCAGGTTCCGTTCCGCCACCTCCCAGCCCTCGCGTGACTCAGTCCCTTCCGGCAGGATGCTGGCCCACGGCGTTCCAATCTTAGCGCCCAGGAAAGGGGTACCCAGAAGGAGGAGTCCCCCCATGATTGGCACGGCCACCAGGATGGGGTGGCGCATCACGCCCCACGCAATCCGGCTCCATACACCGTGCGGAGACGGTATCAAGCGCACCACGGAAAGGGCATTGATGCGCGGCCCGACGACTCCCAGAATGGCGGGCACCAGGGTCATGGCCAGGAGCATGGAGAGTAGGATCACCGATACACCACCAATGCCCATGGAGCGGAGCACCATGTACGGGAACAGCAGAAGTCCGGAGAGACCCAGAACAGAGGTTAACCCTGAGAACAGGATCGCCCGTCCTGCCGTGGTCATGGTTATGCCCACCGCCTCGTCTCTTGGCCGGTGCGGAAGTTCCTCCCGGAACCGGTTGATGATCAGCAGGGTGTAGTCAATCGCCATGCCGATCCCCAGGAAAGAGGCGATGTTCAGCACAAATATGGACATATCGGTGACCTGAGAGAGGAGGAAGACCAGGGCTAGCGTCATGGTCACGCTGAGACCGGCCATCGCCACCGGCAACCCGGCGGCAACCAACGTGCCGAATACCAGTGCCAGCGCCACCAGTACCAGAGGAAAGGAGATCCTCTCCGCTCGTCGCAGGTCCTTCTCGCTGACCTGGTTCAGGTCGGAAAAGATGGCGATACCCCCGGTGCCCCACATCTGAAAGCCCTCCGGTGTCCGGAGCCCATCCCTCAGCTCCGCGTAGTTGTCCAGGGCCTCATCAATGGTGCCCTTCAGAGTGACCATGGCATAGGAGGTCCGGCCATCGTCTGAAACGAACCCTGGGCTCGAACTGTTATAGGCCGTAAAGACCTCTGACACCTCCGGCCTGGCGGATAGGTGGGCCAGGGTCGTCTCTACCGCCTGCCTGTACTCGGGCCTGTCGGCGGTCAACTCATCGTGGAAGAAGACCATGATCATGGCCGACTCCTGGATTCCCAGCTTCTCCTCCAGGAGGTCCAGGGCCCGCCGCGATTCCGTATCCGCTCGCCCATACCCGCCGCTCAGGTTCGAAATAGCCTTGGGTGCCAGTACCACTGCAACAAGGAACGCCGCTGCCCACATTCCAATGACCAGCCACCTGAATCTGACCATCTGTATGCCGAGGCCGTAAAGCATGGAGCTCCGTTCCGGAATGTCCGGAAAAGTGTATCATCATTGAAGCAACTCAATTCTTGACGCACCTACTGCCTTCAAGTAGAATCAGATATAGAGCAGGTACCACCATGAACTATGCTGTCGTTAAAACAGGGGGTAAGCAGTACCGCGTCGCGCCTGGCGATGTGATCGACGTGGAGAAGCTGCCCAATGATGAGGGATCAACGGTTGAACTCAACGAGGTTTTGCTGGTCTCTCAGGACGGGAAGCTGACCATAGGTTCTCCCCTGGTCCCCGATGCCAAAGTGTTGGGCGATGTCCAACAGCAGGCCCGAGGGGAGAAGCTGGTTATTTTCAAGTTCAAGGCCAAGACGCGTCAACGAACGAAGACGGGCCATAGGCAGTCTTTGACCCGTTTACTGGTGCGGGACATCCTTATAGGGGAGACCTCACTGGCCCCGCCTGAAGAGCTTCCGAAACCGCCCACGCGGCCTGCGGCCAAGGCACCAGCGGCCGAGAAACCGGCAGCACCGCCGAAGCGTCGGCGGATACGCTCCGCGAAATCAGCCAGGGAGCTGCTAGAGGAGAAGGAAGATGGCTCATAAGAAGGGCGCCGGCTCCAGCCGGAACGGTCGCGATAGTAACAGCAAGCGACTTGGCGTAAAGCGATACGACGGCCACCTGATACAGGCGGGGACCATCATCGTTCGTCAGCGGGGTACGCGCATACAGCCCGGACGGAACGTTGGAGTGGGGCGTGATCACACGCTCTTTGCCCTGGTGGCCGGCCACGTAAAGTTTGAGCAGGCAACCAAGACACGACGCCGCGCCAGCGTCTACCCAGCGGAGGTTTCCAAGTAACGTGAAGACTAAGATCCATCCCGACTATTATACTGATGCGAAGGTGACCTGCACCTGTGGTCATACCTTTATCACCGGTGCCACTAAACCGGAGCTTCGGGTTGAGGTGTGCGGCTATTGCCACCCCTTCTTCACTGGAGAGCAACGCATTGTGGATACCGAGGGGCGCGTGGAGCGGATGAAGCGGCGCTACGGTATCAAGTAAATAGCGATCACCAGAGAAGAGGGCGGGCATTATTCCGCCCTCTCTTCACGCTCCGCACCTTTATTGTGAACCATCAGGGAGCGCCTTGAGTTCAACGGAACCTACGAACCCCGGCCACAGTGGTGCAGCGGCACCGAGCACCCCCCGGTTCTCCTACGGCGGCCAGGCAGTTATTGAGGGCGTGATGATCCGCGGCCAGCACTTCGCCGCAGTGGCGGCTCGTCGTCCTGACGGAGAGATCACCACACGGCTAACCCCGCTGAACACTCTCTACACTGGCGCTATACGCCGTATCCCTCTCCTCCGCGGAGTAATCGTCCTGGCAGAGACCCTTGTCCTGGGTATGCAGGCCCTTGCCTACTCCGCCAACGTGAGTTTGCAAGAGGAGGAGAAGGAGCTGGGCCGGTGGAGCATGGGCCTCATGCTTGCGACCTCCCTGGGTATCGCCATCGGTCTCTTCTTCCTCCTACCCCTGTTCCTGGTCAGCATCTTTGACCGCACGTACGACGATGCCCTTCTCAGCAACATCGTCGAAGGAATCATTCGGCTGAGTCTGTTCCTGGCATACGTCTGGGGCATCGGCCGGTTGCCGGATATCAAGCGGGTGTTTGCCTATCATGGGGCGGAGCACATGGCGGTGAAGACCTACGAGGCGGGGGAGCCTCTGGAGACCTCAGCCGTACGGCGGTACACCACCGCCCACCCTCGGTGCGGGACTGCATTCCTACTGGTGGTCATGTTGGTGGCTATCGTAGTCTTCGCCTTTCTAGGCAAACCTCCCATGCTTCTGCGCATCCTCTCACGGATAGTCCTAATACCGGTGATTGCCGGCGTGAGCTATGAGGTGATCCGGTTCAGCGGAAAGCACCAGGGTAACGCGCTAGTGCGGGCAATCATGGCACCAAGCCTGCTGCTCCAGCTACTGACCACGCGCCAGCCCGACGACGCCCAGATAGAGGTGGCCATCTGCGCCGTGCAGACCGCCATCGCCGCCGACGAAGGTCGTCTGTTGTCGGAGAACACAGGCGCGCCGGAGGAGCCCGCTGTAGACGCCTCTGAGGTTGGTCAGAGCGAGGAGTCGCTACCCCCCTCGACGCCTCCGTAGCTCCTGCCACACCGCCTCCGGAGTTGTACCGGAGGCCGACAGCAGCACGAGCGCATGATAGAACAGGTCCGCCACCTCCCCGGGTAGCTCCTCTGTTTTGCCGCTGGCTGCCGCCACCGCCGATTCGCCGGCCTCCTCAACCACCTTCTGGGCCACCCTGCCCACGCCCGCCTTGAAAAGCTCAGCGGTGTAGCTCCCCTCAGGAAGGTCGCGCTTCCGCTCCTGGATCACCGCGAACAGCTCCTCAAGGATCCCGGAGCCCTGCTCCGAGCTCTGGAACTCCGGCTCGTGCTCCTCCAGGGGTGTGAAGAAGCAGGTGGTGTTGCCGGTGTGGCACGCCGGGCCCTCCGGCTCCACCTGGAACAGGAGAGTATCGCCATCGCAGTCAATGTATGCCTGCTTCAGGTTCATGTAGTGGCCGGAAACCTCGCCCTTGTGCCACAGCTCCTCACGCCTGCGGCTGTAGAACCACAACTGGCCACCCTCCATGGTGCGCTTCAGGGAGCCGGGGTTCACGTACCCCAGCATCAGCACCTCCTTGGTGGTGATGTCCTGCACAATGGCCGGGGCCAGTCCCTGTTCGTTGAGCTTGATCATTGGCTTCTCACCTCTCTAGATACCCCCAAAATGTCCAGTAGCTCCAGCAGATTGCCCACCACATAGTCCGGGGCTGGCAACGCCGGGTCTAGCTGGGTACCGTTGCGGTTTATCCAGGCCGCCTGCATCCCTAAGAATTTGGCTCCCCGGACATCGTCGGCCTGAGAGTCGCCTACGTAGAGGCTGCTGGATGCCTCAACGCCCAACACGTCCAGAATCTGCCTGAATATCCGAGGGTCTGGCTTGTACATGCGCGCCGACTCTGATGAGAGCACGGCGTCAAAGTTCAGGCCAAGAGCCAGCAGCAGCGGATTGAGGGCATCGTTGTCCGAGTTAGAGAGGACCGCCAGGCGGAACCGGCCGCTGGCCCGCAGCTGGTTCATCGCCTCGGCCGTCTCCGGGAAGGGCTCGCGGCGCCCCGTTTCCGCCACGCACCGACTGGCTGCCGTTTCGGGGTCGCCCTTGCCTATTTCCCGGAACACCTCTCTAAAAGCGTTGCCCCAGGCCCACTCATAGGTCCTGAAGGGCGGACTCTTCTCCGGGTCATCCAGATTTGTTCGCTCCCGACGGAACCCACGTTCGATGGTCCGCCACCTGTCCCACAGATCCTGGCCTCTTAGTGATAGCTCCTGCTCCTCGCATATCTCATCGAAGGTGCGTATCCACAGGGCGTGATCGTTGTGGACCAGCGTCTCGTACATGTCGAAGATGACCGCTTCGATACGGGGCATGACGATGCTTACCCCATCTCCGCAGGCTGGCTTGCTGGTCGTATGGGGACCCCCTGCTTGGCCAGAAAAGCCTTCGCTTCGGCAATTGAGTAGGTGCGGAAGTGGAAGATGCTGGCGGCCAGAACAGCGTCCGCCATGCCCTCTGTGATGGCCTGGTGTAGGTGTTCCAGATTGCCGGCGCCGCCGCTGGCGACCACCGGCACAGAGACCGCGCCAGAGATGGCTCGCAGGAGTTCCAGGTCATAGCCTTGCTTGGTGCCGTCTGCATCCATACTGTTGACTACTATCTCGCCCGCACCCAGCTCGGTCGCCCGTATGGCCCACTCCACCGCCTCTAGCTCAGAGGCACGCCCGCCCTCGACTCCGGTATGGGTGCGGACGTTCCAACGTGACGGCGAACTTCCCGGCACACGCATTGCGTCCATGCCGAGTACAATGCACTGGCTCCCAAAGGCGTCTGCTCCCTGGCTGATGAGGTCGGGGTTCTCCACCGCTGCGGTATTGATAGACACCTTATCAGCGCCGGCCTTCAACATTCGCCTCATATCCTCCACGCTTCTCAGGCCACCGCCCACCGTCAGGGGAATAAAGAGCTTTCTTGCCGTCCGCGTAACCACGTCCAGCATGATGCCCCGCCCCTCAGCGGAGGCTGTGATGTCGTAGAAAACCAGTTCGTCGGCGCCCTCAGAGTCGTACCACTCGGCCATCTCAACGGGATCGCCGGCGTCCCTGTGTTCCAGGAACCGGACTCCCTTGACCACTCGGCCCTCTTTGACGTCGAGGCAGGGGATAATACGTTTGGTCAAACCGTTCATTTGTACGATACCATCATATATTGCTGGTCGTTCAGTTCCCGGCGCAAGACGGTACGGAACCCCACCTCCTCTGCCAGCCTGAGGACCTCCTCCACAGCGATGCGACGCTCCGGGGGTGGCCCCTGGGTCGTCTCCGGGAGCAGGTGCCAGTTGAGTTGAGCCAGCCAGCCTCCGGGCTTCAGCAGGTCCATTACCGATCTCAAGAATCCGGACCTATCTATCTGCGAGTGGAGAACAAAGGCCACAAAGACGCCGTCCAGACTTCCCCTCTCAAGGGGGAACACGGTCTCCTTCGTGAGCATCACCTCAACGTTTCCCAGATGTGCCTCCTGGGCCCGGCGCTGACAGGCTTCCGTCATCTCCTTTTGAATATCCAGTGCATACACCTTCCCACCGGGCAGGGCTTTGGCGAGAGGAATTGTAAAGAGCCCTGGTCCACACCCGATATCCGCAACCACATGATAGGGGCTCAGAGGCAGCAGGGATAGAATCCTAAAGATGTCCAGCTTCTCCTGCCGTTCGGAGGAGAGCAGCTGGTCCATATTCGCCGGGTCGAACTTGTGAGTGGTCACGATATGTCCCGTTGAGCGTCGCCGCGCAATCAGCCGACCCGCTCAATCGCCTCTCGCAGGTCTATGGCTCCCGTGTACAGCGCCACCCCCACTATAGCCCCCTCCACACCAAGGGCGGCAAGCCGCTCCAGGTCCTCCACCGAGGCGATCCCCCCGGCGGCGATGACGGGCACCCCAATCTCCTCCACCAAAGCCGCTATAGCCTGGAAGTTGGGCCCCGTGAGGGTGCCATCCCGACCGACATCGGTATAGATGAAGCGGCCCACTCCTAGAGCCGCCATTTCGTGCATCAGTTCCCTGGCGGCTACTGATGCACTCTCCAGCCATCCTTGAATCACCACCTTGCCATCACGAGCGTCCACCCCCACGACTACAGCCTCTGGCCCCAGGGTCTGGCAGGCCTCTCTGACCAGTTTTGAGTCCCGCACAGCCGCGGTGCCCAGAACGATACGGGCCACTCCCAAACTGGTCACGCTCCTGGCGGTATCAAGAGTCCTGATTCCGCCTCCCACCTGAAGGGGGACCTTGACGCTGGCGGCCACGCGACCGACAACGTCAAGATTGGCGGGCGAGCCGTTTCTAGCTCCGTCCAGGTCAACAACATGAATTCTGGGTGCGCCCGCCTTTTCCCACTCCTGAGCCACCTGCACAGGGTCCTGGGAGTAGACCGTCTCCT
>JAPUKM010000257.1 GCA_027295645.1 Chloroflexota bacterium
AGTAAACCCAATCGCCACGGTTGCTACGGGCCCAGGAGATGCGGTGGGAGTTGGCGTACTTGTCAGCGGGAAGGACACGTCGTCTCCGCCCGAAGCGTTGAGCAGAATAAAGATCAGGGCCACCCCCGCGACGCCGCCGACCGGAATCAGCAGTCGCCAGGGGATTCCGCGCCGCCGGTCGCCAGGCGGCGCGGGTGGTGGGGGCACCGGCTGTGGCGTGGAAGCGGGCCGTGGTGGAGGCGCGGCTGGTGGAGGAGGGGTGGGAGTCTTTGGGCGCTCTACGGGAGGAGGCGCGGCCACCGGTGTCTCTGGTGTGGGGCCGGTCGCGGAGACGGGCGCTCCGCAGGCGATGCAGTACCTATGCCCCGGCGTCAGCCCTGTACCACACCTTGTACAGAACTTGGAGCCGACAGGCGTTTCCGTGGTCGGTGCTGTCGATGCCGGGGTTGTGCCCGGAGCGGTCGGCGGCGACGCCGTCGCCGTCGTGGGGGCTGGCGGCGACGGCTCGGGCGCTGCGGGGATCGCGTCGGGCAGCGCCTGAGCAAGCGCCTCCGCCAGCTCCTTGGGCGTCTGGTAGCGGCGCGCGGGGTCCTTGGACAGGCAGCGCTCCACCACCGTCGCCAACGCCGGCGACAGGTCCGTACGGGCCCGCCGCACGGAGGGCGGCTCCACCTCGATGTGCTGGCGGAGCACCGCCAGCGGGGTATCCGCGCTGAAGGGCAGCTCCCCGGTGAACATCTGGTAGAGGACCACCCCAAAGGCATAGATGTCGGTGCGGATGTCGGCCCGCTCGCCCCTGGCCTGCTCCGGCGACATGTAATGTGGCGTGCCCATGAACTGGCCGGTGCGGGTCATGCCGGAGAGGTCCGCGGCCCTGGCGATGCCGAAGTCGGTGAGCTTCATGGTGCCGTCGGGCGCAAGGAGGATGTTCTGCGGCTTGATATCGCGGTGGACCTCCACTCCGGCATCGAAGGCCGCCTGCAAGCCAAGGCAGACCTGGTAGACGATGTGGACGGCCCGCTCCGGAGAGAGGCGGCCCTCCGCTTCCATCACAGTGTTGAGGCTCTCCGGCAGGAACTCCATTGAGATGAAGTAGCTATCGTCGTCCTGCCCAACCTCGAAGATGCTGATGACGTTGGGGTGATCGATGGAGGCGGTGATGTGGGCCTCGCGGCGGAACCGCTCCAGGTAGGCGGCATCGCGGGCGAGGTGGGCATGCAGCACCTTCAGGGCAAGAACACCACCGGTCTCGGTGTCCCACGCCCGGTAGACGACCGCCTGCCCCCCAGCGGCGATCTGATCAAGGATCCGGTATCTGCCTATGCGCCGCTGAGCCAGGGCAACACCCCCTCCCCTGGTGCCAGATTAGTGGAGCGATTATAGCAGAGGACAGCTAGGCCGCCACCGGATCAGCCCAGCGGCTCAAATGAGTAGAGCGACAGCTCCAGGCTGTCCAGGACATCAGAGTACCGCTCCAGGTCCCATACCGGCACGGCGCCGATGGCCAGCACCTGAATGAGATACTCGCTCCGGACATACCAGTGGTCCACGGCGTTGTGGGGTACCCCCTGGAGCACGAAGGTCAGTAAAAACTCCTGGGCCTGGACTGTTTGGGCAGCTCCTATCCGCCGCTCCGCGACGATCCGGAAGTCGGTCCAGCCCTCCAGGGCGGCCGGCTCCCAGTCCGCCAAATAGCTGTCCAGCGCCGGGTAGCGAACGGGGTCGATCTCCTCGACGATTATCAGGACGAGGGCCCCGGTACGCTGGTCCCAGATTTGCACGAACTCCTCGAAGCTCGCATCGAGGTTCCACCCGGGCGGCACCTGTATGGAGTATGAGAACCGAGCGTTCTGATACAGGCCACCGGGCAGGCCGGGTAGCGGAACCGACGTGGGCAGGGCCACCGCGCCTCCCATGACTAGGCTTGGCAGAACGCTCTCTATGGTCACCTGGGAAACGGCGAACCCGAACCCCTCCACGGGAACGCCGGAGCCGCTGCTTCTGATAGCAAAGGTGTTGATTCCGAGGACCTCTCCTGACAGCGACAGAAGAGGGCCGCCGCTGTTGCCGGGGTTTATGGGAGCGTCGGTCTGAATCACCTGCCGATCGGCATCCTCGTCGTCCCGGATGGCGGACACGATGCCCCTAGTCACTGTCGCCTGGCCCTCTATTCCCAGTGCGTACCCGACGACGATCACCTCACTGCCGACCTCTACCTGAGAGACATCGCCGAATGGAAGCGGCATAAAGTCGGCGCTACAGCATATTCTGAGCACCGCCAGGTCACGGAGCTGGTCCACGCCCAGCAGCGTGCCGTCGAACACTACCGAATCGTTCACGGTTATCCTCACCTGGCTTGCCCCATCAATGACGTGGAAGTTGGTGAGGACCAGCGCGCTTCTGTCCCCGGGGTCTGTCTGGAAGATCACGCCGGTGCCTGAGCCCAGGTTGGTTTCGACCCTGACCACGCTTGGCCGCACCTGGGCCACCAGCTCTGTCAGCCTGGGGGCCGCCATCAGCCCGCGCGTGGGTGATGGGGTGAGGGTCGGCGTTGAAGACGGGGTGGGAGAAGGTGGTATGGTCGGGAGCGCCCGGACGGTGGCCTGGACACCGGCAATCACCGTCGCCTGAATGTCCGGCGTGGGCGCGGGTGTGGTCCTGGTCAGGGCGGCCTCTACGGCGGCGGCCACGGTGGCGGCGATGTCCGGAGTGGCCGTGGGAACTGCCGTGGCCGTAGGGCTGGCACACCCTGCGAGTGCCGTTGCCCCCATCATAGTCGCCAGGCCCACCCATACTCGTATCATGGAGGCGATTATAGCAGGGCAGAGTGCTACAATTCTCACAGGAGTATGCCGTGTACCTTTCCCGCCTCGCACTGACCAACTACCGCAACTTCCCCGATCTGGAGCTGGCACTGCCAGCGGGCATGGTGTTCATCCTTGGACGCAACGCGCAGGGCAAGAGCAACCTGCTGGAGGCGGCCTACCTTCTGGCCATTGGCAAGTCCTACCACGCCAATACGGACCGGGAGTTGATCCACCTGAAGGCGCTTGAGGATGTCCCTTCGCCTGGCTCAGGACAGGCTCTCATTACCGGTGAGGTGGAGCATCGTGATGGACGCCTGAAGGTGATTATGGGTCTTCAGGCCATCGCCGCCGAAGGAGCGGGAGGCCCCCTGGTCCATAAACAGATCCGGGTCAACGGCGTGCCGACCCCTGTCACAGGGCTGGTGGGGCGAATCAATGCGGTGCTCTTCACCGCAAGCGATATCGACCTGGTCATGGGGTCGCCGTCGGGACGCCGCCGTTTCCTGGACATCCTCATCTCTCAGGCGGACCGCGGGTACCTGCGCGCGCTGCAACGGTACCAGCGCGTTGTGACCCAGCGAAATCACCTCCTCCGGCTCATCCGGGAGGGCCGGGGCTCACGGGAGGAGCTGGACTTCTGGGATGCCGAACTGGTGAAGGAGGGCGTTGCCATCATCGCGCAGCGCGATCAGGTGCTTGAACAGCTCGCCCCGCTGGCCAGGAAGACCTACTCGGAACTTGCGGGCAGCCAGGAGGAGCTGACCCTGGCCTTTCAGCCAGCCGTCCCGGCCCAGGGGCTGGAGGAGGTGCTGAGAGAGCAGCGGGAGCGGGAGATCGGCGCTGGAATGACCCTCCACGGCCCTCACCGGGACGACCTTCTCCTTGAGGTGGATGGGATGAATGCGGCTATCTATGCATCGCGGGGCCAGGCACGCACTGTTGCGCTGGCGCTACGCCTGGCGGAGGCGCTCTTCCTGAAGAAGGCGCGGGGTGAGGAGCCCATCCTGCTGCTGGACGATGTGCTCTCTGAGCTGGACCCGCAGCGACGCCACCATGTGCTGGAAGAGGCGGGCCGCTACCAGCAGGCCCTGACCACAACGGCCGAGCCCGCACTGGTCAGCGATACCCCCGTACCTCCCTCCGCTGTGTTTACCGTGGAGAATGGTCAGGTGACGCCCTCCTAGAGGTAGAGATTCCATATCATCATGCTCACCATGATGCTGTTGAACCCGAACGGGAAGGGGCGGAGAGATGGCTCAGGTGTGTCGGCCATCTCTCCGCCCCTAGGAGCCTCGTTGACAGGTGCATCCTATATTGCTACAATGCTCGCCTGATGTCCGAAGCGCGGGCAAACCCCGTGCGTGCCATCGGTATTGGCACAACGCTCGGGCTGCCGCCCCGAGGAGAGGCGGCTCGCAGCGTTTTGTTTTGTATTGTAGGGGGATAGATGCCGACGGTTAATCAATTAATACGCAAGGGACGGGTGAAGCTCAAGAAGCGGACCAAGGCTCCTGCGCTTCGGTTTGTCCAGAATACACTGAAAAACCGGCTGGTTCGGGGACCAGGATGTCCCCAGAGGCGCGGGGTATGCGTGCAGGTGAAGACCGTCACCCCCAAGAAGCCCAACTCAGCCCTCCGGAAGGTGGCTCGCGTACGTCTTACCAATGGGCTGGAGGTGACCGCCTATATCCCTGGAGAGGGGCACAACCTCCAAGAGCACTCGGTTGTACTGATTCGGGGAGGTCGCGTCAAGGATCTCCCCGGCGTTCGGTATCACGTTATCCGTGGCACCCTGGACTCTGCTGGCGTAGCGGACAGGAAGCGGGGGCGGAGCAAGTATGGGTCCAAGCGGGATTAACGGACATCGGCTGAGCTGGCCGTACCTCTTTTGATGGCGCTGTAGGTACAAAGCGGCCAGTTCTGTAGCAATGTTCATGGTGTAGGAGAAGCGGTTACCCATGCCCAGAAGAAGGCGACCAGATAAGCGGGATATCCCTCCCGATCCTAGATACGGCAGCGGTGAGTTGGCCCGCTTCATCAACAAGGTGATGATGCAGGGTAAGAAGACCACTGCGCAGCGCATTGTGTACTACGCCTTGGACATGCTGGGGAAGGAGACCAACCAGCAGCCCCTGGAGGTGTTCCAGACGGCCGTGCAGCGAGCGACTCCTCAGCTAGAGGTGAAGCCGCGCAGGGTGGGCGGTGCGACATACCAGGTACCAATTGAGGTGCGCAGCACACGTCGCGAGGCGTTGGCCATGAGGTGGCTTGTCGGCTCGGCCCGCGCCAGGACCGGACGGCCCATGGCCCAACGGCTCTATGAGGAGCTGCTGGATGCCTCCCGCGGACAGGGCGCAGCGGTCAAACGACGGGAAGATCTGCACAGGATGGCGGATGCGAACAGGGCTTTTGTTCACTACCGGTGGTGATTGATGCTCCAGGGCATGCACCCGGGAACATGGAATAGAAATGGCTACCGAGGAAATTCCTCTAGAACGTATACGCAATATGGGCTTCATAGCCCACATCGATGCCGGCAAGACCACGGTCACCGAACAGGTGCTTTTTCTCACCGGACAGACCTACAAGGTGGGCGGTGTAGATGAGGGCACGGCGGTTATGGACTGGATGGAACAGGAGCGGGAGCGGGGCATCACCATAACCGCGGCGGCAGCCACCTGCTACTGGAAAGAGCACCAGATCAACGTGATAGACACCCCCGGGCACGTTGACTTCACCGCGGAGGTGGAGCGGAGCCTCCGGGTGCTGGACGGCGGTGTGGTTGTTTTCGACGCGGTGGCGGGCGTGCAGCCTCAATCGGAAACCGTGTGGCGGCAGGCAGACCGGTACAATGTGCCACGGATCTGCTTTGTCAACAAGATGGACCGTGTGGGCGCGGACTTCGCCCGGACCATAGAGACCATCCGCAATCGCCTCAAGGCCAATGCGGTGGCTATCCAGATACCTCTGGGCAGCGAGGCGAGCTTTCGTGGCATCATCGACCTCGTAGAGGAGCATGCGCTGCTCTACAACGAGAATGGGGCGGGGGGGAGTACCGAGGGTACGTGTGTCCCGGTGCCAGAGGAGTACCGGGAGGAGTTTGACCAGTATCGGAGCGTGATGGTCGAGAAGGTCGCCGAGACCGATGACGAGCTGCTGGTGAAGTACCTGGAGGGAGAGGATATCTCCCACGAGGAGCTTCGCAGCGCCCTGCGGCGGGCTACGATTGCCAATGCCATTGTGCCCGTGGTCTGCGGCAGCGCTCTGCGGAACTGGGCGATACCTCCCCTGGTGGATGCCATCACCCAGTACCTGCCATCGCCCCTGGATATACCACCAGTGCGCGGCGTTGTTCCCAAGACGGAGGAGGAGGAGGTCCGTGAGGCCCGGACCGATGCCCCGTTTTCAGCGCTGGCGTTCAAGGTGATGACAGACCCCTACGCCGGCCGCCTGGTCTACTTCCGGGTCTACTCAGGAACGATCAAGAGCGGCGGCGGCGTCTTCAACGCCACCAAGGACTCCCGAGAGCGTATGGGGAGGATGCTGAGGATGTCGGCCAACCGCCGTGAAGAGGTGGAGGAGATGCGTGCGGGGGATATTGCGGCGACGGTAGGCCTCAAGCACACCTTTACCGGTGATACGCTTTGTGACCCGCAGGCTCCAGTAATTCTGGAGTCCATCTCTTTCCCCGAACCGGTCATATCAATAGCCATGGAGCCCCGCAGCAAGCCGGACCAGGAGAAGGTTACCGACGCCCTGATCAAGCTGTCTGAGGAGGACCCGACCTTCCAGGTCCGCTACAACACAGAAACGGGGCAGACCGTGGTATCCGGTATGGGAGAGCTGCACCTTGACGTGATTGTGGAGAGGATGCGGCGGGAGTTCAAGGTCCAGGTCAACGTTGGCCGCCCTCGGGTCTCCTACCGAGAGGCGATAACCGCCTCCGTCAGAGCCGAGGGCCGGTTCATCCGGCAGTCCGGCGGCCGCGGACAGTACGGTCACGTCTGGCTGGAGGTTGAGCCTCGGGAGCGGGGGAGCGGCTTCGAGTTTGATAATCGCATCGCGGGAGGGAGCATCCCCAAGGAGTATATCTCCTCAGTGCGGGCAGGTGTCCAGGAGGCCCTCCAGAACGGCACCGTGGCCGGCTATCCGGTCATTGACGTGAAGGTTGCGCTGGTGGACGGAAGCTACCATGATGTGGATTCCTCTGAGATGGCCTTCAAGATTGCGGGGTCCATGGGGATGAAGGCGGCTCTGACGAAGGCCCGCCCCGTCCTTCTGGAGCCGATGATGGCGCTTGAGGTGGTGGCCCCTGGGGAGTTCCTGGGCGACATCCTGGGCGACCTGAGCAGCAAGCGCGGCCAGATCAAAAAGATCGAGGGCCACGGGGATACCCAGGTAGCCTCCGCCGACGTGCCTCTGTCAGAGGTGTTTGGCTATGCCACCCAGATTCGCTCCATGACCCAGGGCAGGGCCAGCTATTCCATGGAGTTTGACCACTACCAGGAGGCCCCCCACGAATTAGCGAAAGAGGTGGTACGCAGCTAGTGACTACAAAAGCACCCACAACCCATAGACAACGTATACGCATTGTTCTTAAGGCCTTCGATCACAAGGTGATCGATCAGTCCGCGGAGCAGATCGTGGAGGCGGCCGAACGAACGGGAGCGCGGGTCGCGGGGCCGATCCCGCTGCCCACCTCTATCAAACGCTTCTGCGTTATCCGCTCCCCTCACGTAGACAAGAACTCGCGAGAGCACTTTGAGATGCGCACCCACAAGCGGCTCATCGATATTCTGGGACCAACCTCAAAGACCATCGACGCCATGTCCCGGCTGAATATGCCTGCGGGTGTGGACATTTCGATCAAACTGTAAGGAGTAGCGAGAAGCGTGGTGATTCAGGGTTTCTTAGGCAAAAAGATCGGCATGACCCAGGTGTTCCGCCCCGATGGCCGCGCAGAAGCGGTAACGGCGGTAGAGGCCGGGCCGTGCGTGGTCACGCAGCTTAAGACCAAGGATAGGGATGGGTACGACGCCGCTCAGATAGGCTTTGGAGAGAAACGGCGTCTCACCAAGCCCCTGGAGGGCCATCTGAAGGGCAACGGGATGTTTCGATATCTCCGTGAGGTGCCGTTGGAGGAGGGGTCGGAGATCCAGGTTGGTCACAAGATCGATGTCAGCCTCTTCACTCCTGGTGAGATGGTGGACGTCAGCGGCACCTCCATAGGCCGCGGGTTCGCCGGCGGCGTCAAGCGCCACGGATTTCACGGCGGTCCCAAGACCCACGGCCAATCTGACCGCCACCGGGCGCCGGGCTCCATCGGCGCTGGCACCACCCCGGGGAGGGTGATCAAGGGAATGAAGATGGCCGGGCATATGGGCAACCATCGGGTCACTGTTCAGAACCTGGAGGTTTTGGAGGTTGACCCGGACCGCAACCTGCTGCTACTCAGAGGCGCGGTTCCCGGGGCTCGCAACGGCCTGCTGGTGATACACAAAGCTAAGAAGAGGCATGGCGGTGAGTAAGGCTATAGATCTGCCGGTACTGGACATGCAGGGGGACACTGTTGCCACCCTGGCGGTGAGCGACTACCTTTTCGGCGTGCCCATGAATACAGCTGTGGTCCATCAGGCCATGCTGATGCAGCGGGCCAATGCTCGCCAGGGCACTCATAGCGTGAAGACCCGGGCAGATGTGTCCGGCGGCGGAGCAAAGCCCTGGCGACAGAAGGGGACGGGCCGTGCACGGCAGGGCTCCATCCGGTCACCCCACTTCCGCGGCGGAGGTATCGTTTTCGGCCCTCATCCCAGGAGCTACCGGCAGAGAATGCCCAAGAAGATGCGCAGGCTGGCTATCCGATGTCTCCTTTCGGACAAGGTCCGGGAAGAGCGGCTGGCCATCTTGCAGGAGTTGCAATTTCCCCAGGCCAAGACCAGGGAGATGAAGCAGTTCTTGGACACCCTCAATGTCTCCTCTTCGATCCTGATTGTGACCCCGGAGGCTACAAAGCCGGTGGTGGACTCCGCCAGAAACCTGCCGCAGGTCAAAACGCTCCCGGCCGCAAATCTCAACGTGCTGGATCTTCTGAACTACGATAGGCTCATCATGACCGTGGCGGCAATACGCAAGGCCGAAGCGCTGTGGGACCCGGAGACCACGCTGGCGGAGGTGGAGGCTTCACCGCTGCCCACCCCCAAGAGGAAGCGGCCGGCCAGCTCGGCGGCCACGGCGGAGGCGACTGAGAAGGCCGCTGCGCCGAAGAGGAAGCGCGCGGTGAAGCCGGCGGCAACCGCTACGGAGGCCGCGCCAGCGGAGGCGAAGGCCGCGCCACCGAAGAGAAAACGCACGGTGGAGCCGGCGGCAACCGCTACGGAGGCCGCGCCATCGAAGAGAAAACGCACGGTGAAGCCGGCGGCAACCGCTACGGAGGCCGCGCCAGCGGAGGCGAAGGCCGCGCCAGCGGAGAGAAAACGCACGGTGAAGCCGGCGGCAACCGCTACG
>JAPUKM010000258.1 GCA_027295645.1 Chloroflexota bacterium
GGCAGCAGCCTAGTCGTCCCTCTTC
Source organism: Chloroflexota bacterium (assembly GCA_027295645.1). GTDB lineage: Bacteria > Chloroflexota > Dehalococcoidia > Lucifugimonadales > JAPUKM01 > JAPUKM01. The sequence goes on from JAPUKM010000258.1 coordinate 26, forward strand.
ACCAGTAGATGCCTGAGTATCTCTTGCGAAGCCTGAACGCTGGCCTCCAACTCTACAGCCTGGGCGGGATCCAGGGTGAATTCCGTGATGAAATAGTTCCCTTCATGGAACTTCTGGATGGGATAGGCCAGCCTGCGCACGCCCCATTGCTCCTGGTTGCTTACGGAACCGCCCTGCTCCGTAATGAAACGGGAGATCCGCTCCACCGTCTCTGTGGTCTGCTCTTCGCCCGCTTCCGGACTGACAACGACAACCAGTTCGTAATCCCGCAATTTCTCTCGGCCCCTCCCCCTGGAATGTCCGGCAATTATAGCATCAAACCTACCAAGCGACAAATGGAGCGCCCCTTGGCCTAGGAGGACCCTCGCCCTTGCTCAAACGCCGACCGGGATGACCCCGGTATTGGCTCTATAGGCCGGGCACGGCAAAGCCGGACGTCAGCTCCACCACCTCTTTGCGGACCCTGGCCTCAACCTGCTCGTCGCCGAGGTTGGTCAGCACCTGGATGATAAAGGAGGCCACGCGCGCCATCTCCTCCCGCCCGAAGCCCCGGCTGGTAACGGCCGGCGTCCCCAGCCGGAGGCCGCTGGTCACCCGGGGTGGCTTGGGGTCAAAGGGGATGGCGTTCTTGTTGACCGTGATGTGCACCCGGCCCAGGGCATCCTCAGCGTCCTTGCCGGTGGTGTCCAGCGGCGTGAGGTCCACCAGCATCAGGTGGTTGTCGGTGCCGCCGGAGACCATGCGCAGGCCGCCCGCTTCAAGCTCCCTGGCCAGCATCTGGGCGTTGGCCACTATATTCCGTTGGTACTCCTTGAACTCGTCGCTCTGGGCCTCTCGGAAAGCGACCGCCTTGGCGGCGATGGTGTGCATCATCGGCCCGCCCTGCGAGAAGGGGAAGATGGCACGGTCTATGCTCTTGGCGCGCTCCTCGTCGCACAGGATGAAGGCGCCCCGGGGGCCGCGCATGGTCTTGTGGGTGGTGGAGGTCACCACATGGGCATGCGGCAGACAGGAGGGATGCACCCCCGCCGCTATCAGGCCCGCAATGTGGGCTATATCCACCATCAGGAGCGCGCCCACCTCGTCGGCAATCTGGCGGAAGCGTGGGAAATCGATGATCCTCGGATAGGCCGTGGCCCCGGCGACGATCAGCTTGGGCCGATGCTCCTTGGCCAGCCGCTCCACCTCCTGGTAGTCGATGTACTCGGTCTCCCGGTCCACGCCGTATGAAACGAAATCATACAGCTTGCCGGAGAAATTGACCGGACTCCCATGCGTGAGGTGCCCCCCCTGGTCCAGCCGCATACCGAGGACCCTGTCGCCCGGCTCCAGCAGGGCAAAGTAGGCCGCCATGTTGGCCTGGGCACCGCTATGGGGCTGCACGTTGGCGTGTTCCGCGCCGAACAGCCCCTTCAGCCGGTCGATGGCCAACTGCTCCGCCACGTCCACATGCTCGCAGCCGCCATAGTAGCGGCGGCCAGGGTAGCCCTCAGCATACTTGTTGGTGAGGTGCGACCCCTGCGCCTCGGCGACTGCGTGGCTCACGTAGTTCTCCGATGCGATGAGCACAACGTTCCTTCGCTGCCGCTCCGCCTCTAGCTGAAGCGCCAGCGCAATCTCCGGGTCGGCCTTATCCAGCACGCTTTTTTTTATAGACATCAACGGCTACCTCTGGCGGTGGTATCCGAACTCAGCGTTAGTATGTCTATGACACACCCCCCTTTTTACGAGCGTTCGTAGCTGACACCATTGTTTGGTTTACAGCGTAGTGCCTGCTTCGGCCATTGTGATCGGTAGAAAAGACACCGATGGCTGGCATTATCGTTTGATTCGCGGCGTAGCGCCTGCTTCGGCCATCTGCGTTTCAGCCGTCACTCAACTCAGGCTCAATCACCGCGTAGTCGCCGTCGTTGCGGCGGTAGAGCACATTGTACTGCTGAGTTGCCCCGTTGAGAAAGAGGAAGAAGTTGTGGCCCAGCAGCTCCATCTGGACCACGGCCTCCTCCACACCCATTCCCCTCACGGGGAACCGCTTGACCCTGATCACCCTGCCCGTCGGGAGCACCGCCGCTATGGGCTCCTCGGCATCCTCGGCAGCGGCCTCCGCCTCACTTGGCTGGACGCGTATGGACTCCCGCTGTCCGCCCTTGCGGTTAAAATTCTTGAGCCGACGCCCCTTGTACTTCATCACCTGCCGGTCCAGGGCGTTGGCCACCACGTCCACCGCGGCGTTTACCGTGGCGGCCCGCTCCTCAGCTCGCAGCAGGGTGCCGTTGACGTTGGCCGTGACCTGCACGATGACCTGATGCTGGGTAGAGCGCGTGGGCTCCCGTCGAATCTCTACCTTTGTCTCGCCGATCCCCCGGAGCCATCGGCCCAGGGGCGCAAATCTCTTCTGGATGTAGGCCCTGGTGTGATCGTTGACCCGAATATTGCGGGGTTGAATCAGAATCTCCACGATGGTCCTCCTCCTAGCAGAGGGTCATCCTCAATTGTAGGAGTATCAAGGGTTGAGGTGCAAGAGAGAGGGCCCGCAGGAGCAGGGGAAACCCGTCCCCTACGTCTCCCTTGCAAGGGCCACTCCCCACACGGAGGCGGCGCCGGCCTCCTTCAGCGCCATGGCGCACGCCTCCAGCGTCGCTCCCGTGGTACACACGTCGTCGATCACCAGGATACGCCTGCCAGCGACTGACTCCGGCTCGGCCCGGAACGCCCCCGCCACGTTGGCACGGCGCTCCTCGGCCCGCAGCGAGACCTGCGACGGCACGCTTGTCACCCGCGTCAGGGCGCGCGGCTCCACTGCCAGGCCGGTGGCGCGGCCCACCGCCTGGGCCAGGAGCAGCGACTGGTTGTACCCGCGCTGCCGTTCCCGTTTGCGGTGCAGCGGCACCGGCACCAGAGCGTCCGCTTCCAGGCCCTCCTGGGCAAGGAACGGGACGAGAAGCTGGCCCAGGGTGGGGGCCACCGCGCGCACGCCCTGATATTTGAGGGCGTGGATGGCCTTTCGGACGGCCCCCTCCATCCGATACGGTGCCCGGATGCCCTCTATCTGCAAGGGGTCTGCTCGGCAGGTGCGGCACAGCTTCAGGGTGAGCCTCCCCGGCTGTGAGCAGACCAGGCAGTAGGGCGGTTTCAGGACCGGGAGCGTCTCCTCGCAGGCCGAGCAGAGGAACGCGCCCTCCCGGTTACAGCCCAGGCACCGCGCCGGAAACACCAGCTCCACCGCCGCCGACGCCACGCGACCCGCCGCGTGGCGCAGCGCTGTGTATGTGCTCAGTGTTGTTGCCTTGCCAGTCCTCATACTCCCGCCAGACCGCCACGAGTGAGCCCTATGCTAGAATTAATCGCAAGGCAACGCAAGCGAGCGGAGCTACGAATTGATCAAAGCGGTCTTCCTGGACTTCTACAACACCCTGGTGCACTTCAGCCCAATGCGGGAGGATGTCCAGGCCCGGGCCTGTAGCAGCTTCGGCATCCAGACCACCCCGGACGGCCTCGCCCGCGGCTACGCACTGGCCGATGCCTACATGGACAGCGAGAACGCCGGGGATCTGCCCCTTGCCCGCCGCTCACAGGAGGAGCAGCGCCGCTTCTTCGCCGAGTACGAACGGCTGATACTCCAGGGCGCCGGCGTGGATGTAGACCTTCCGACCGCGGGCCGTATATGGGACAACGTACTGCGGGTACCCCACGGCCTGGCCCTCTACGACGACGTGCTCCCGGCCCTGGACCTGCTGAGGCTTCGGGAGATGACCCTCGGCGTGCTCAGCAACATCAATCGTGACATGGAGACCCTGTCACAGGAGCTTGGCCTGGCACCCTACCTGGACTTCACCGTCACCTCAGGCGAGGTGGGGCGTGGCAAGCCGCACCCGCCCATCTTCCTGGCGGCTCTTGAGCGGGCCGGCGTTGTGGAGCCTCGCGAAGTCCTGCACGTCGGCGACTCCTACGCATCGGACGTGCTGGGTGCCCGGGGCGTGGGCATCCATCCGCTGCTCCTGGACCGCGACGGCACCCAGACCCACGTCACCGACTGCCCTCGGATAAGCAGCCTCATGGAGGTGGTGGAGCACCTCGGCTAGCTGCTCACTGCCCGTGGCACCTCTTGAACTTCCTCCCGCTCCCGCAGGGGCAGCGCTCGTTCCGGCCGATCTTGCCGTGTTGCCGGTGTAACGCCTGCCTCTCCTGGCAACTCTTGCAGGTGCAGGCCGGAGGATGATCGGAATACCAGTTGGTCCTTGCCATGCTAGATTGCCCGTCGTACCAGTTGAGATTGGTCGGAGCCGACCTCAATCATACACCGCGCCCACGTCACCAACTGCACCCGCATTGCCAGCCTCATGGAGGTTTCCCTCGGGCCGCTCATCCTGAGCCTGTCGCATCCATCGAACGCTCACCCACCATCTCCGCCACCCTCTCCTTGAACGCCGCCACCCCCTCCAGCAGCTCCAGCAGCGCCTGCCCCCACGGCTTCCTCAGGTTGCCCACTTGCAGATGCAGCAGCCGGTTCCCCACCCGCACGGGCAGACCGGCATCAGAGAGCGCCTTCGCCAGCGCCAGCTTCGCGCCCCCGGTGTCCTCGCGTAGTCGCACCGTCACCTCGCCCCCCTTCCGGGTCTCCCGGGTCACCGCCTCCACGCCCGCCCGCTCCGCCAGCACCCGCACCCGCATGGTGTACAGCAGGTTATGGGCCTCCCTGGGCACCGGGCCGAACCGGTCCCGCAGGTCCTCCTGCACCCGGCCTATCTCCTCAACCTTGCGGGCCATGCCGAGGCGTTGATAGAGCCCCAGGCGGGTCGGAAGGTCCTCCACGTAGTCCGGCGGAATGCGGGCGGGAATCCCGAGGTTCAGGGTCACGTCCAGGCGCTCCTCCAGCATCGTTGAGGCTGCGCCGTCGCCGCTGGCCTTGACCTGCTCCACCGCCTGCGTCAGAAGCTGCGAGTAGAGCTCGAAGCCCACCGAATGGATGTTCCCGCTCTGCTGCGCGCCCAGGATGTTGCCCGCGCCCCGTATCTCGAGGTCCTTCATGGCGATGCGGAACCCGGCCCCCAGCTCGGTGGCGGCCAGTATCGTCTCCAGCCGCTTCTGCGACGCCTCGGTGATGCGGCGGCCCTTCGGCACGAGCAGGTAGGCATAGGCACGGTGAGCGCCGCGGCCTATGCGCCCCCGGAGCTGATACAGCTGCGACAGCCCCAGGGCGTCCGCCCGGTTGATGATGAGCGTGTTCACGTTCGGCAGGTCCAGCCCCGATTCGATGATCGTCGTGCACACCAGCACATCCGCCTCGCCGCGGGCGAAGCTGGTCATCACCTGCTCCAGCGCCTCCTCAGGCATGCGCCCGTGTCCGATGGCCACCGACGCCTCCGGCACCAGCCTGGCCACCGTATCGGCCATCCTGGCGATGCTCTGTACCCGGTTGTGCACCAGGTACACCTGGCCCCCGCGGTCCAGCTCTCGCAGGACCGCCTCCCGCACCAGTTCGTCGCTGTACTCGGAGACGTAGGTCTTGATAGGCAGGCGCTCCTCCGGTGGCGTCTCCATGGTGCTCATGTCCCGTATGCCGGAGAGCGCCATGTGCAGCGTCCGGGGGATGGGCGTGGCGCTCAGCGTGAGCACGTCCACCTCCTTCCGGAGCCGCTTCAGCCGCTCCTTGTGGCCCACGCCGAACCGCTGCTCCTCGTCCACCACCACCAGGCCCAGGTTCTTGAACGACACGTCCTTCTGAAGCAGCCGGTGGGTGCCGATGCAGATGTCTATTCGCCCCTGGGCCAGCCCCTCGACTATGGCGCGTTGCTCCTGGTCGCTGCGGAAGCGGCTCAGCACCTCCACGTTCACCGGG
>JAPUKM010000259.1 GCA_027295645.1 Chloroflexota bacterium
CACCACGATCTTTCTACAGTCGCTCGCCTTCTTTCTTCTGTCGGCTAACTGGGTCATTGGCATAGCTGGGCTGGGAAGCAGCATATTTTGTGTCGCCAGAGTCGCCGATGAAGAGGCACTCATGATCGAAGAGTTCGGCCACCAGTACCAAGCCTACATGCAACGCAGAGGGCGGTTTCTGCCACCTATGAAGCTTCAGGCGGATGCAGCCTTGAAGCGCATGTAACCTATGGGCGTATAGCTGTGGATAGGTAAGAGGCGACGATGGCGATAGACCCGGTCTGCAATATGTTCGTGGATGAGCGGGAGCCACCAGCGACCGCTGCGGTGGCAGGCCGTACCTACTACTTCTGCGCGGTAGAGTGTAAGCACGCCTTCCTCGAACTCCGCCTGGGAGGTCGGATGGAGACCCAGCCAAGCCAACTTGTCGATCGTCAAGGGGAGCCCGTCTCCTCCCAACCTATCCCCACGGGTGTGGTCGCTATCCTCTTCACAGATGTGCAGAACTCGACACAACTGCTGGAGGAAATGGGCCAGGAAACGGCCCTGACCATGCTGCTAACGGAGCTCGACCGGCAACAGCAGGTCGTTCAGCGTCACGGGGGATATGCCGTGAAACGGCTGGGGGACGGCACAATGGCCGCCTTTGCTGCGCCCAGGGCGGCGCTCCTCTGTGCCGTTGATGTGCAGTCCGACGGCGGAAAAGACCCGAAGGTTCCCGTTCGCGTCGGGCTGCACGCAGGCGAGGTGATGGTGGATGGAGATGATTACTTCGGCAAGACAGTGATCATGGCAGCCCGGATTACGGCGCGGGCAGGCGGCGGTGAGATCGCGGTGTCTGAGGGATTTCGGTGCCTCCTCGACCCGCCGGCTGGCTGGCGCTTTGGCTCCTCGCGACGTATTCGGCTCAAGGGCTTTCCCGGCTGGCAGCGGATCACCATGCTGGAACGTGCCGAGCCCGAGGACCAGTGATAAGGAAACGAGACGATGAACTGGTACGATCTCATCTCCCCCCTATACGACCTTGGGGCCACCGGGTCCGGCGGGCCCCGTCGCGAGGCCGTGGCGGAGCTACGCCTTCAGCGCGACGACATCGTCTTGGACATCGCCTGCGGCACAGGGCTGAACTTTCCGTACATCGAAGCCGGCATCGGACCCGAAGGGCTCCTCATCGGCCTCGACTTCTCAGTCGGCATGCTCGCGAAGGCACGGCGCAAAGTGGAGCGCCGTGGGTGGGCCAACGTCCGCCTCATCCAGGCCGACGCCAGGACGTTGGCCGAGGAGTTGCTGAGAGAGCAGGCTGGCGTCGACCGTATCGACAAGGTCCTCTGCACTCTTGGATTTACCGTCGTTCCTGATTGGGAAGCCGTCTTCGAGCGGTCGTGCGCGCTGCTCAAGCCCAGCGGCCGGTACGCCATCATGGACTGGTACGTGAAGGAGCGAAGCCCTTTCTCGTGGTTTTTGAACTCGATCTCCCAGGGCGACGTGAGCCGGCGCACGTGGCACCTGCTGGAGGAGAATACTGAGGACTACGGGCACCAGACCTTCATCGGCGGGAACGTGTTCGTCGCCGCCGGGACGGTGCCCGGTGCGGCTCTATGAGGTGTGCTGGGAGGAAGAAGGTTGATGGAACACCAGGCGGCTGAAGGTCGCAAACAACGGAGGCACGGTCTTCTCATGCGGTGGCTCCTTCGTGCTCCAGTACTCGTGTATCGCATCGGCCTGGGCGGACTGATGCCGGGCCGGCCGATGCTGGGCGGACTGATGCCGGGGCACTTGATGCTCACGACTGCAGGCCGGAGAAGTGGGCGGCCTCACCGGGTGGTAGTGGACATGTGGCAGGGTACCGCCACCGACAGTTACTACGTGGCGTCTGGCTTCGGCCAACATGCTGATTGGCATCGCAACATCCAGGCGAACCCCGAAGTGGGCGTACAGGTGGGTTGGCGCAAGTTTCGGGCTCGTGCAACCACGCTTCCGGAAGAGGAAGCCGAAGAGCAGGTGCTTGGCCGGTGGCGGCAGCACGGCCGGTTGATGCGGTTCTACGCCGCCGTGTCGTTACGTATGATGGGCCTGAAGGGATGGTCCACTGAGGAGGAGGTGCGGGCGGTGGTCGCGGAAATGAGGATAGTGGCACTCCATCCTGCAGTAGATGGCTGATAGCGGCGCGCTGTTGGTCGGCGTTGGTGGACCGGGGGTTCTACCGCCACATGGTGGAGGTTCCAAAACGTTGGTAACGGGACCTTCGGTATGGCAAGGGGTGTTACTGCCTGATTTGCCCCGTCAAAGACACAGCCGCGACCGAAGATGAAGGGAGGACAAACATGAAGTCGACCCATCCATTCAAAGTCAAAGCACCCATTGAGTCCATCTACAACAATGTCCTTTCCGCCGAGGGATGGCCCTCGTTTGCGCTTGGTTATCAGAGTCTTGAGTCTGCGGACCACAACTGGCCTGATGAAGGGTCTTCCATCGTCTTCCGTGTCGGATTCGGCCCCTGGTCAGCTCCTTTCAACGCAACCGTGGTCGAACACGAGCGGGGTCATCGCTTCCTCACGCACGAGGAAGCTTTCTCTGGCCTCTGGATCGATGACGCCGGCCTCACCCTTGAGGAAGAGGACGGAACCACCAAAATTACGATCATTAGAGATATAAAGTCCAAATCCCCTCTGATAGGGATACTGATCCTCCTAGTGTTTCCCTTACGGGGGCTAACGGCTCGCTATGCCAAAAGAAGGATTAAGGCAATGGTCGAGACTGAAAGCCCCAGCGGATGCGGCCTATGTTAATCGGACGGCTGGGCCTGTCAGAGGTGGGGCTATCATGGTGTGCCCTGGCAGCGGCGGCCCAAGGAGGCGCATGATGAGAGACTTCACCGTCACGCTGCGAAAGCGCTGGCCCATCGTCATCATGCTGTCCGCGTTTGCGGGAGCTCTGGCGGTGGCGATGTGGCTTTCGATCCTCCCAACGCCGCTCACCGCGGTTCACGGCAACTCCCTTAGGGTAATTCCTGCGTCTGGGCCGCCCGGGACATCCGTGGCCCTCTCCGGCGGCGTGAAGCAGCGGGTGTCCGTCGCCCGCGGCATGGTCAACGACCC
>JAPUKM010000026.1 GCA_027295645.1 Chloroflexota bacterium
AACGTCTGTGTTACAGTTTTCGCCTAGTATTTTAGCTTAAATATGATGTAATACATTGCTTAGCAGCATATATCTTGAGAGTTATTCCGCAGTTATCTACTATGCCCGAAGGGACCGTCGTTAAGCGATAAGTGTTAACGCTTCTAGGCATTAGTCCCCGAGTCATTGTTTTGGGGCCACTTGCCGTGTAGCTAACGAGTGATTGGTATCCGGGATGCCGGTATAGACATGGCTTCAACTTCGATGATAGTCCTGGCTCCAACGGACCTGAAGCCGCTAATGAAGTTCACCAGCGGGCGGGCACCAGCAAGTCTCCAAAGAAGCATGGTCGAGGCCAACGCATTGAGTCGCTTTGCCCTGGCAAATCAGGCTAGGCGTGGAATGTGTCCCCATGAACATCCCTGAGGAGTTAGTAAAGGAAAACCTCGACCCGTTTGCGGAGAGCTCCGTCATTGAGTTCCTCACCTCTGGGACGTTCCTTCTCTCGATGGCGGTATTCGTCGGAGCCTGGGCGCTGGGGCTGGCGACAGTCCCGTTTCGGACGTCCTTACTTCAGATTGACGCGGGCGCACTGTGGTCGACCGTTATCATTGTCTTTCTTGGCGCCACGATCTTCGCCGCATTTCCGCTCGTAATCTACGCCTCCTTTATCCAACGGGAACGGAGATACGCGCTTGGCGACACCTTGGCCGAGCTCCAGCATCATGGTTGGATGAAGCTGGTTGGAGACATGACGCAGCGGTACAGCGAGGCTTTTAGACCAGAACGCTATGCCGTGCCCTTATTCTTGGCCACGCTCACCGCCGTAGTGGGGTCGATACTGGTCGTCTTCTCCAACGGCTTCGCCGTGATAGAAAGTCTCGCTACCGTGGGGAAGATCACCTCGGTACTTGCACAGATCAGCCTGGCCCACCCGGTGGCATTCGGGTTCCTCGGCGCTTACTTCTTCTCACTCCAATACCTGCTTAGACGGTACTTAGCTCGAGATCTTACGCCCGCGGTCTACATGCACCTGGTTGTTCGAACGTGGATCGTTATGATCCTCACGTTCGTCTACACGACCATCCGGAATCCGGTGACGGGTGACGGGGTCCCCGTGTGGGCCAGAGATGTTGTATTAGTCAGCTTCGTGGGCGGAGTAATACCCAACATTATCTGGCAGTCCCTTCGCAATAGGGCCTTACTAGTCTTAGGCAACGTCGGGAATGGCGAGACCCTTGAGATGCCCTTTGGAAAGATTCAAGGGTTGAACAACTGGCAGCAAGCACGACTCCTCGAGGCAGGGGTGGAGAATGCACAGAATTTGGCCATGGCCGACGTCGTAGAGCTGATGGTAACCACCCGACTCGGTGCGGTGTGTCTGTTGGACTGGATAGATCAGGCCATGCTCTACATTCACGTGGGTGACGAGATTGAGCAATATCGAAGTCAGGGGATACGAACGGCCTCAGCCTACGTCCTGAGTTTCTCTGCTTCCGAGTCCAATGTGCTAGACAACCGGGGAGATGCGAAGCCGACCACATCAGGCATCGGGACAAGCCCGGACGGAAGCGCCGATCCGACGGTTATCAGCACAGTCATCTCCATCACAAATCACCCAAATTTTCATCGGTTGCGCCAACTCCGGGAGGCGGCAAAGCTTCAGGTTGCCCGAGAATACCCGCAAGGTGTAGAACACCTGGCTTCCCGTGAAGATAAAGGGGTAGACGAGTTGCCCGCACATGGCACTCGCGGAGCGGCGAGCAGCGCAAACAAAGAGGAGGACGAATAATTATGTCGTTCCTTGCAGGTGTGCTCTTTTGGTTTCTTCGGCTGCCGACCAAGATCGTCGCGTGGCACAGGCTGCCCGGAGGATTGCTGGGCGGCCTGGCAGTCGGCGGGCTCCGTCACGTTTTGAGGGAGGAGAACCTGGTAGACACAGAAAAGCTGACGCCTGCCGACCCAACTCCGGACCCCGATGACAACTCGTCCAGGACCTACGATGGTTCATACAACGATCTCACATATCCCACCATGGGCCAGGCCAAAACAAGGAGGTTCGCCAGAAACGTGCCTCTCAGATACGCATATCCTGAAGATGAGCCGGCCATCTTGCAGCCAAGCCCACGCACCGTCAGCCTCGAGCTGATGACGCGTCACGAATTCCAGCCTGCGTCCTCGCTAAATCTGATTGCCGCCGCATGGATTCAGTTCCAGGTCCACGACTGGTTCGGTCACACCACAACCGATGCCGGACCCTGGGAGTTGGAGTTGCCGGATGACGACCCCTGGCATGAGCATCCGATGCGGGTTGATCGCACTGCCGTGGACCCAATCTGGTCTCCGGATGAGGGCATCCCCCCGGCCTATATTAATACCTCCGCCCACTGGTGGGCCGGCTCCCAGATCTATGGAAGCACCGATGAGCGATCGAAGCAGCTCAGGTCGTGGGAGGATGGAAAGCTGATAATAGGCGAGGATGGTCTGTTGCCGGTGGACCCCACTACAGGTGTCGACATCACGGGATTCAGCGAGAACTGGTGGATGGGCCTCAGCCTACTCCACACCCTGTTTACCCTCGAGCATAACGCTATCTGCGACGGCCTCAAGCGTGAATACCCCTCTTGGAACGATGAGAGACTCTTCCACCACGCGCGGCTCATAAACGCGGCGCTCATAGCCAAGATCCATTCGATTGAATGGACTCCAGGCATCCTCGCGCACCCCGCGGTACAGGTAGGCATGGGCGCCAACTGGTGGGGCCTATTCGGGAGATGGGTCCGGACGAACGTCGGCCGCATTGGCAGCAGCGAGATACTGAGCGGAATACCCGGCTCTCGCGCGGACCATCACTCGGGTATCTACGCGATGACAGAGGAGTTTACGTCGGTCTACCGCCTGCACCCGCTGATCCCCGACGAGTTCAGCATCCGATCTCGGAGCGACGATACGGAAATCATGCGGCCGGCTCTTACAGACGTGGTGTTTGGAAACTCTCGGAAACGCTTGAATGAGATGTTCGAGAAGGGGATGTCGATGGAGGACGCGGTCTA
>JAPUKM010000260.1 GCA_027295645.1 Chloroflexota bacterium
GCTGCTGCCGACGGATGGCAGCATGGCCAGGAGGGGAGTGCCATGGCAGGCGGCTTGAACAAGATCATGATCATCGGGAACGTTGCCACCGATCCGGAGATGCGCTACACCCCGAACGGCAATCCTGTCACTTCTTTCCGAATTGCGACGAACAGGGTCTACACCACTTCAGACGGCGAGCGGCATGAAGATACGGAGTGGTTCACCATCGTCGCATGGAGCAAGCTCGCCGAGCAGTGCAACCAGTACCTCAACAAGGGTAGGCGGGCCTATGTGGAGGGAAGACTCCACAGCAACACGTGGGAGGGCCAGGACGGCCAGACCCGCTTCAACAATGAGATCATTGCCAACCAGGTGGTGTTCCTTGACCCCGCTCAGGGGGGCCAGGACACCGCTCAAGTGGGCCAACCCAGCGAAACGGAAGCGGCCGCCCCGGTTGAGGCGGGAGGACCGGCTGAGGTTGATGTGGAGAACCTCCCGTTCTGAGACAACTCTGAAACCGGTCGCCTAGAATGAGCAGGAGTATTGCAGCGTGACAACAGGACGGAGAAACCAGGCACCCCGGCGACGTGAAGGTCGCCCGCGCTACTTTAATCGCCGCAAGGTGTGTTCCTTCTGCGTGAACAAGGTTGAGACGATTGAATACAAGGACGTGAACCTGCTCCGTCGCTTTCTCTCCGAACGGGCCAAGATTGAAGGGCACCGCCGGACAGGGACGTGCCCCACGCATCAGCGTGCCCTGGCCACTGCATTGATGCGAGCCAGGCATCTGGCACTGTTGCCCTACACAGCGGATCACATCTACCTGATGGGAGGAGCCACCCGCTAGGGGGCGGAGCAGAGGTTCGGGTCGCGGCCCCCGGTTTGAGGCACGTGAAGCGCTCCCACGTTCGCGGGAATGGTGTGGAGGCTCCTACCGGCAAGGATGATCGGAACGAATGGCCACAACTGATAGAGTAGACTCCACATTATCCCCTCGCCGCCGGAGAATGGCCCAGTCGCGCCAGGGGCGGCGACGGCGACCGTTGGCGCTGGTTATAGCCGGAGCGCTTCTTCTTAGCATCGTGGCTTTTCTCGGTGTCGGCTACTACATCACCTTCATCTCACCACCCCAACAGGTGGTGGCGAACATCAACGGCGTCAAGTTCACCCTTGGAGATATGGAGACCATTATCAAGGCGAATGCAGCCTTCAGGGCTCAGACAGGGTCCCCCTCTGGTCTGAGCACGTTCCCTTTCCAGGTCCTGGACAACCTGGTTGACGGTGAACTCATCAAGCAGGCGGCACCGGAGCTGGGTCTCAGAATCACCGCTGAGGAGATCGACGCCAGGTTACGGGAAAACTTCTACCCGGATGTACCCGTCGGGCAGGACCCGTCCGATGCGCAGCTAGAGCGGGAGTACACAGAGGCCTACCTTAGCTATCTAGCTATCGCTCGCTACTCAGAGAAGACGTACCGAGATATCATTCTCGGAGATCTCATTCGAGTCAAGGCCCGTGATACCTTCTCCGAACGGGTCCCCGCCATTGAGGAGCAGGTGTATGTGGAGTGGATCCTGATCAACCAGGAGAGGGATAACCCCCTCCAAACCGTGGAGTCGCTCAGGGAGCAGCTGGCTGAGGGGACCGAGTTTGGCGTCCTTGCACAGCAGTTCAACGATGAGGACAGGTACGCCGATCTCAAGGGAGTGGTCGGCTGGGTGCCCAGAGGCGCTTTCCCCCGCCTTGACGAGACGCTCTTCTCCATAGAGCACGACACGGCGAGCGAGCCTCTCTTCGGCGACAGAGGGTATTATCTCCTGAGGGTTACCGATGGCCCGGAGACACGGGAGGTGACGGAGGAGATGCGTGAAGCGCTCAAGACCTCCCTCTTCAATGAGTGGATCTCAGGGCTGCGTAATTCCAGTGGTGTGGATGTAAGCTTCGGGTCTGTGGAGTACGAATGGCTGGTGCGTAGGACACGTGAAGCCGTACCACTACCCACAGCCGAGCCTGGCCTGCAGGGCTAGAGTCCTGTATAGCCATTCAGATCCGGCGGGAGACCGGCATGCGTGAAGACGGCAGCATCGGGGTGGGTGTTCTTGGCCTCGGCGTCATAGGTAGTCAGGTCGCTCGTGTTCTGCTGGATCAGACTGAGCGGCTCGCTCATCAGGTGGGAGCTCCCGTGGTGCTGCGCCGCGCGGTGGATATCGATACCGCGAAGCTTCAGGCTTCGGGCCTGCCCGGCCACCTTCTCACGACGGACGCAGCCGATGTTGTGAACAGTCCGGAGGTGGACGTTGTCGTGGAGCTCATCGGTGGTGTGCACCCGGCCATGGACCTCCTCACGACGGCCCTCTCCCAGGGTAAACACGCGGTGACCGCAAACAAGGAGCTCATGGCCAAGCAGGGCCCCGAACTGATCGAGCTGGCCGAGCAGAATGGGGTCCACCTACTGTATGAGGCCAGCGTTGGCGGGGGCATTCCTATCATCGGGCCTCTGAAGAAGGACCTGCTGGCCAACGAGATCACCAGTATCTACGCCATCATCAACGGCACCACCAACTACATTGTCACCAAGATGTCCCGTGAAGGGCTGGATTTCGATTCCGCTCTGCGCCAGGCCCAGGCCGCCGGGTTCGCCGAGAGCGATCCCACCAACGACATCGAGGGGTTTGACCCGGCGTATAAGCTGGCGATCCTCGCATCGCTTGCCTTTCACACCCGTGTACGAGCGGAGGATGTGTACCGGGAGGGGATCTCACGGCTTGCGCCCCAGGACTTCCAGTACGCGGACGAGTTGGGGTATGCTATCAAGCTGCTGGCCATTGCGCGTTGCGATGATGACGTTCTCTCACTGCGGGTTCATCCCGCGCTCGTTCCTTACGAGCATCTTCTGGCCAGGGTGGACGGAGTGTTCAACGCCATTGAGATTGAGGGTGACCTGGTGGGACAGGTGCTCTTTCACGGCCAGGGGGCCGGTCCGCTCCCCACCAGCAGCGCCGTGGTGGGAGACACTGTGGAGATCGCCAGGGGGATCGTGTCCAGGAGCGGCTCGGTCAGGCCGGGCAATTTCTCACGGGAGGTCTCGATATCACCGATGGAGGAGCTGACGACCAGCTACTACGCACGGCTCACGGTCGCGGACCATGCAGGAGTGCTGGCGAATATCACCAAGGTGCTGGGCGACCTGAGCATCAGCATCGCCTCGATCATTCAGAAGAACGCCGACCCCACGGTGCGGACCGCGGAGATTGTGATCACCACGCATCCGGCCCAGGAGAGGGCGGTGCAAGAGGCCTTCCACCAGATGGAGCAGATAGATGTGGTCAAAGAGGTGGGGTCGCTCATCCGTGTTGAAAACTGGTCATAAGCCGTCTACACAATGAAGATTCCGACACCACTACCATTTGAGATGCACCGCAATACGGGGACGGGCCATCTATGGGCGTAGGGGTGCTCAGCCGATACGGTCCACTGCTCCCGATCACCGGGGATACCCCCCGGGTGACTCTGGGAGAGGGCGACACGCCGTTGATAGCCTCCCGGCATCTTGCCGACGAGGTGGGATGCCAGGAGGTATACCTGAAGCTGGAGGGGTGCAATCCGACCGGATCGTTCAAGGACCGCGGCATGGTGGTGGCGGTCGCCAAGGCGATGGAGGCGGAGAGCACCACGATCATCTGCGCCTCCACGGGTAACACCAGCGCCTCCGCCGCCGCCTACGGCGCTCACTGCGACCTCACCACCATTGTCCTGGTGCCCAAGGGGGCCATCGCCACGGGTAAGCTGGCTCAGGCAATTGCATACGGCGCTCAGATTCTCAGCGTCAACGGAAACTTCGACCGGGCGCTGGAGCTGGTGCGGGAGCTCAGCGACAAGTACCCGATAACGCTGGTCAACTCTCTGAATCCGCACCGGATTCAGGGACAGAAGACCGCAGCGTTTGAGATTGTGGACTCCCTTGGCGATGCGCCGGACTACCTGGCCATTCCGGTGGGAAACGCCGGGAACATATCCGCCTATTGGATGGGGTTCCGCGAGTACCACGAAGCCGGTCTGGCCAAGAAGCGGCCGATGATGATGGGCTTCCAGGCCGAGGGGGCGGCGCCCATTGTCAGGGGCGCTCCCGTGGAGAACCCGGAGACCATCGCGTCGGCCATACGGATAGGCAACCCGGCAAGCTGGAGCCAGGCCCTGACGGCGCAGGATGCGTCCGGCGGCCTCATCGACGCCGTCAGCGACGATGAGATACTGGCCGCACAGCGCTACCTGGCCCGCCGCGAGGGGGTGTTCTGCGAAGCCGCCTCGGCCGCCTCCGTAGCGGGCCTGCTGAAGATGTCACGAGAGGGGCACTCTCTGGCAGGGAAAACGGCGGTCTGTGTGATCACCGGGACAGGGCTGAAGGAGCCGGAGCTTGCCCCCAGCCAGACTGATATTCCCACGCAGGATGTGGAGGCGGAGCTGGATGCGGTGGAGAGGGTGCTGGCGCTGGCGGACGTTTCCGCAACACCGAAGCAACGCTGAGCCGACTGGGCGCTGGGATATGGTAAGAGGTGCTGCCACTGGAGCCTGGAGCATGGTATGAGTCTAGATGAAACTATAATAGAGGAGGCGGTGAGCCGGATCCTCCAGAGCATTGGGGAGGACCCTCAGCGCCAGGGGCTGAAGGAGACTCCAAAGCGGGTCGCGGCGCTGTACGCCGATCTGTTCTCGGGACTGCATAAGGACCCCGCGGCGGAACTCTCCGTCACCTATGAGGGGGACTACAGGGATATTGTGCTGGTGCGGGATATCCGTTTCTACTCCATGTGTGAACATCACCTGCTGCCATTCTTCGGCTCGGCCCATATAGGCTATGTGCCCAACGGCAGGGTTGTCGGCACCAGCAAGCTGGCGAGGGCGCTGGAGGTGCTGGCCAAGAGGCCGCAGATCCAGGAGCGGCTCACGGAGCAGCTGGCCGATGCCGTGCACCGTGCGTTGGATGCCCGGGGGGTAGCCGTGATGATGGAGGCCGAGCACCTGTGCATGAGTATGCGCGGGGTCCAGAGGCCCGGGACACGGGTGGTCACCTCGGCAAGCCGGGGCGACATCGACCGGGGCCACTTCCTGGCGCTGGTGCAAAACAGCCACGCATGACCTACCAGATCACTGAAGAGAGCTTTGAGCAGCTGTGGCCCGCATGGGAGGCGCTGCTGCCCCGGGGGAATTTCCAGACCGTCTTCCTTACTCCAACCTGGCACCACGTCTGGTGGGAGGAGCACGGCGGCGGCAGCGAACTGCGTCTAAACGCCGTTCGCGACGGCGGGGCGCTCATCGGCATCGCCCCGCTGATGTCCACGGGCAACACGCTGCTGTTTCTGGGCGATACCGACCTGTGGGACTATCACGACTTCATCGTGACACGGGGGAGGGAGGCCGACTTCTATCCGGCCCTCCTTGACCACCTCCACTCGCAGCCGTGGGACCTGCTGGACCTCCGCTCCATCCCCGAGTTCTCGCCCACCATGGTCCACCTGCCGCCCCTGGCAGAGGCTTACGGCTATACGGTGGAGACCGTTGAGGAGGATGTATCGCCCGGGATCACTCTGCCCGGCACCTGGGACGACTATCTGATGAGCCTGGGCAAGAAGGACCGCCACGAGCTCCGGCGTAAGTTCCGTCGCCTGGACGACCAGGCGGACTACAGAAGCTACTCGGTTGACGACCCCTCCTCCATGGACAGCGCCCTGGACGACTTCTTCGAGCTCATGCGGAACAGCCACCAGGACAAGGCTATCTTTCTGAGCCCTGAGCGGGAGCGCTTCTTCCGGCTCATGACAAAGGAGGTGGCCCGCATAGGCGCCCTCAAGCTCTTCTTCATGGAGGTGTCCGGCAAGCGGGTGGCCGGCGCTCTGTGCTTCGACTACGGGAACGCCCGGCTGCTCTACAACAGCGGCTACGATCCGGACTACTC
>JAPUKM010000261.1 GCA_027295645.1 Chloroflexota bacterium
GTATCCTTGAACTCCACCGCCCGCTTGCGAAGCGTGCCCCGGAGGGCATCCGTCTCATCCAGCAGAAGGTCTGCCGCCTCCACCAACTGAAGGCTCTGGGCCGTATCGATAACATCGCTGGAGGTGAGCCCCAGGTGTATCCACCGACCCTCTTCGCCCAGACCCTCGGTGATGGAGCGGGTGAAGGCAGTCATGTCGTGTCTGGTGCGCTCGAATATCTCATTGAGCCGGTCCAGGTTGTGCCGGGCGCTCCGCAGCTTGGCTATGTCCTCCTGGGGGATGACCCCGGCCTCCGCCCATGCCTCGCATACCGCCAGCTCAACGGCCAGCCACTTCTCGTACTTGTTCTCTTCGGACCAGACCGCCTTCATCTTGGGCCTGGC
This sequence comes from Chloroflexota bacterium, assembly GCA_027295645.1. Classification (GTDB taxonomy): domain Bacteria; phylum Chloroflexota; class Dehalococcoidia; order Lucifugimonadales; family JAPUKM01; genus JAPUKM01. Next base: position 384 of record JAPUKM010000261.1, read on the forward strand.
GTAGCGGTCGATCAATGTGCCGCCTCCACGCTCACGTTGCGACGCTCCAGCTCCGCGATCACGTCGCCGAAGTCCCGCAACTCGACGTAGGGCAACCCCTCCGCTCGGCACTCCTCCAGCAGCCGAGAGCGGGCGAATACCAGGTCCGCCTTGCGGGCTGGGCACAGGTCTGTGACACCGTCGCCCACGTAGAACACCTGGTGCCCTCTGCTCTTGTAGCCGTCCACAATAGAGCATTTGCAGTTGCCATACTCCACGCAGCTGGGACGGGTGTACCGGTAGTCGTACTGGATGCCGGCGTCTGTGAACGTCGTGTGGACGGCGTAGGTGGGCAGCCACTCAAGCCTCGCCTGCTCCAGCAGGGCCTCCACGTAGAAGTCCATGCCGTGGGTCACGATGGCTAGCTCGATGTCCCTCTCGCGGCAGTGGTGGGCCAGCTCCACGAAGCCGTCGCGCAGCCTGCCGTGCTCTCTCACGTAACGCTGCATCTCATCGCGGCTGGCAGTGACGCCGTCGAAGGGCCGCTCAAAGTACTCCCTGGCGGGGAGTGTTCCCTCGTGGAACTGCTGCTGTAGTGCCCGCCAGTCGCTTTCACCGAACCGGTTGAGGACTATGTGGGCGACGTTCTGTTGAGCCGCCGTCTCATCGAAGTCACAGAGGATGGCGATATTCATAGAAGTATTGTTGGGGGATTCATACCATCACTGCAAGTCAAGTAGACTACCCGCTCGAAATTACCCCTTCCGCTGCTTCTGGCGGAACGCCTTGTAGGCATCGTTTATTGTAGCATGCTTCAGGCTCAGAATAGCCGCCGCCAGGTAGGCGGCGTTGCGGGCCCCCCAGCTACCCACGGCTACCGTCGCCACCGGCACGCCCGGGGGCATCTGAGCAATGGAGAGCAGGGCGTCCATGCCCTTCAGTTCGCTGGAGGTCAGTGGCACGCCGATCACCGGCAGGTCCGTCCAAGCCGCCAGGGTGCCCGGCAGGGCGGCTGATCCTCCGGCGGCACCGATGATAACCTCTATCCCGCGCTCCTGGGCCGACCGGGCATACTCGGCTGTCTTCTCAGGCGTCCGGTGCGCCGACAGCACGCGCAGCTCGTGTTCGATACCCATCTCGTTCAGGATACGGAGCGTCTCCTGCATCTGGGGCTCGTCCGACTTGCTACCGACCACAACGCCTACTAGGGGCACGGCTCACCTCTATACCAGTATACCTTTGTCAAAAGGCTTCGGGAAACCATTTGAGGGGTTGCTTCTGCTCACCGGCCCGCCATGGTGATGTCGCCCGGGCGTAGAGCTATGTCCGTCCGGTAGAAGGAGCCGGAAAAAGTGATGCCCTGTGCAGCCGCGTATACCCGCTCCCTGGCCACCGCCAGAGACGGCCCCCGGCCTACCACCGTCAGGACGCGGCCACCGTCGGTTATCACCTCGGGGCTCGAATCTCCCTTGTTGGCTGACGTTTTCGTGCCGGCGTGAAACACCTCGATATCCTCAGGCACATCGTTCAGCCCAGTGATGGCGATCCCCTTCTGATACTCTCCGGGATACCCCCCGGCTGCTATGACCACGCCTACACAGGCCTCTGAGCTCCACTGTATAGGCGTTTCGGTTAGGTTCCCCTCAAGCACCGATTCCACTATATCCACAAGGTCGGTCTTCAGCAGGGGCATGATCACCTGGGTCTCCGGGTCTCCCAGGCGGCAGTTGAACTCGATGACTTTGGGGCCCTGGCGAGTCATTATCAGCCCGCCGTAGAGGACGCCGCGGTAAGCGCGCCCATCCTGCGCCATCGCCTGTACCGTGGGCTGAAGAATACGCTGCTCTATCTCCTTGGTGAGCGAGGGCTCCCAGAACTCCGGCGGCGAGTAGCTGCCCATGCCCCCGGTGTTGGGCCCCTGGTCGCCGTCGTAGACCCGCTTGTAGTCGCAGGCGGCCACGATGGGCGAAAGGGCCTCGCCGTCGGTGAAGACGAAGACGCTCACCTCGCGCCCCTCCAGGTACTCCTCTATGACCACTCGCTCTCCGGCGGCCCCAAACGTCCGCTCCTCCATGGAGGCGCGGAGCGCTGCCAGCGCCTCCTCCCTGGTGGCGGCCACGGTCACGCCCTTGCCCGCCGCCAAACCGTCCGCCTTGACCACCAGCGGCGCATCGTGCTGTTGGATGAAACGGCGGGCCTCTGCGTAGGAGTCGAAGCTGAGCCCGTCCGCGGACGGGATTCCGTGGCGGCGCATCAGCTCCTTGGCGAACCCCTTGCTGGCCTCGATCTGCGCGGCGGCCTTGGTCGGGCCGAAGATGCGGAGCCCCAACTCCTGGAACCGGTCTACAATGCCCTCCGCCAGGGGAATCTCCGGACCGACGATGGTCAGGTCCACGCCATGGTCTCGAACGGCCTGTGCCAGCGCCGCTATGTCAGTGGCCGCTACGGCCAGATTCGTGGCGATGGCCGCGGTCCCGGCGTTGCCGGGTGCGACCAGCAGCTTATCGACTCGAGGGCTTTGGCTCAGCCTCCAGGCGATGGCATGCTCCCTGGAGCCTGAGCCGATAACCAGGACCTTCATCTGTGCCTAGCCCACTTTACTCCCACTCGCCCTATTCCCACTCAATCGTCCCCGGTGGTTTGGAGGTGATGTCGTACACCACCCGGTTGACCATGGGCACCTCGTTGATGATGCGGTTGGATATCCGGGAGAGCACCTCGTACGGAAGCCTGGCCCAGTCCGCCGTCATCGCGTCCTCGCTGGTCACCGCCCGAATGGCGACGACGTAGCTGTACG
>JAPUKM010000262.1 GCA_027295645.1 Chloroflexota bacterium
TCCGGAGGGAATCGGTGAGGGCGTCAAGCTTGCCTGCGAAGATGATTCGGTAAAAGCCATTGTGCTTATCGGTGGTGGGCGAACCTTTATTGCCGGAGCAGACATCAAAGGGTTTGGCAAACTCACCTCTGGGAAACAAGAAAGAGGAGACGGATTGCATCCATTGCTGAATGCACTGGAGAATGCTCCAAAACCAATTGTTTGCGCCATACATGGAACCGCTCTGGGAGGAGGTTATGAAATTGCCATGGCTTGTCATTACCGCGTAGCGGTAGCGAACGGCACGGGAGGCGTTTTGGTATATTTGGCCGGAGGCTGACCCACAGGCTATACCACCGGGTGTGTGGCCCTCCACGGCGGGACTCACTATCACCAGCGCCTTATCGTCCAGCACGCGTGGATGGTCGACCAGGGACCGGTAGAGCCACTGGGCTGACAGGCGTGCGCTGCACCGTCGCGTAAAACCAGTCGCCGGGATCAGTTTCGGCTGGCCGGAGGTGCCGCTGGTGAGGGTAAACATGTAGGGCTCCTCCGCGGTCAGGACCCGAGGTTCACCGGCCTGCAACCTCTCAACCCAGGGTCGTGTAGTCTCGTAGTCGGCCACTGGCACGCTCTCCCGGTAATCCTGCCAGGAAACTATGCTGGAAAAGCCGTGGGCCTTGCCGAAGGCCGTGTCACCGTTGGAGGCCAGGAGGCGGCGCAGTTGGTCCTGTTGGACCTCCTCAGGACGTTCGGCCATACTCTGGAAGGAGCGCCACAGGTAACGACCCCGCAGGGTGGAAAGTTGTGAAGCCAGTGACATGGTGTGTCTCAGCCATCCATCCTTATGATGTCCGTGGCCAGACGCTCTACTATCTGGTCATCGACAGACACCCCCAGGCCCGGGCCCAGCACCAGGCTACCCCGTCCCGCGTCGCCGAACATCACGGGCTCAGCCGTGATGTCCTCGCTGAGCAGATACGTACCGAAGGACCCCTCCACGGAATCCACCTCGGCCAGATGTAGCGCTAGATGCCTTCCCGCTGCCGAAAGGAGCGATGTTTCGCCTACCTGGGCGCCTACTTGAACTCTCAGGCCCGCCGATATCCCGAGCTCGGCTATGGCCAGAGACGGGAGAAGGCCCCCGCACTTTGAGACTCGGACATTAAAGACGTCACAGGCCTGCTCGCGAACAAGGTTCTCCGCGTCCCGCATCGTGATCAACGACTCGTCGGCTATAACTGCTATTCCCGTTTCCTCCCTGACTCTGCGCATACCCTTTATATCTAGAGGTCCCACCGGCTGCTCGACTGCCTCGATGCCGAAGGGTTGTAGGGCTTCCAGCGCCTTGACGGCCGAGGCAGCATCCCATGCCCCGTTGGCGTCAACGCGGACTGCTACCCGGTCTCCGGCAGCCTGCCTCACAGCCTCCAGGCGGCGAAAGTCGTCGCCAATGCCTACCTTTACCTTTATCCGGGCGAACCCGGCATCGGTATAGCGGGAGGCTAACGTCCCTGCCATATCGGGGTCGGTAGCATCGATTACACCCGTATAGACTATCTGGTCTCGGGCCGGCAGCAGCCATTCAGACAGCGACTGGCCGGCGCGCCGGAATGCCCAATCCAGCAGGGCCAGCTCCATGGCGCACATGGTGGCATTCCAAGCAATAACCGAATGGCCTTGCCCCTGAGGAGGGGACCATACCGCCGCCAGGGCTCGGACCTGTTCCAGGACAGCCACGCCGGATTCAAACTCACGAGCGAGCACCTCTGGTACTACCGTGGACCTGAGCGTGGCCACCATAGTAGCAACATCTTCACCTGTTACATACGGTCGAGGCAAGGCTTCCCCGTATCCTCGAATGCCGTCGCGACCCGTGACCCGCACGACCACCGCGTCGCTGGCCGATCGACTCATCGTGGCATGCTCGAAGCTGCGGACGAACGGGATTCTCAGAGGCAGTATTTCCACCACTGCAAGACGCAGGGGACCAGGCACATGCGATGAAGGAGGGTCATCTGGGAAGTACCGGTCCAGGATGACGTTTTTGGCGAAGGTGCTGCGAACGATGCGCTCCACCTCAGACTCACTGAAGCGGTAGTGGGAGATGTAGGTTCGGACTACCTGTCTGCCTTCCTCAGCATGGCGGACATCCACCTCGCCATGGAGAGTGAACCATCTCACCTCGTCGGTAGAAACTTGGTAATGGTTGGTGAGGGCCTCCGCTACCCGATCGCTGATGCGCGATTGGAAGGTCTCGAAGGTTACAGTCTCCAGCAAAATTGACAGGCCCAAGTCCCGAAGAGTCCTGTACGGCGCGATGGTGGAGGCGAATGCTCCCCTGACCTCATCTGCCTCGGCTGACAGTCGTAGGATGTCCCCGTGAGAGAACCCCAGGCCCTGCGCGAGATCAATGAGCATCTCAGGGTGGGCCTTCTCGCCTTCTACCAGCCCCATCTCTTCCAGTAGATTCTCTCTCACCAGACCAGCGGCGTCCCTCGGAGCAAGCGAGAGCAGGAAGGAGAGGATCTGCACCGAGTTGAGGTGCGTCACGATAAAGTGGCGGAAAAACTTACGAAGTTCCTCCCGTGTCATCTGGCCGGATATGAGTCGACGGAGGCGCTGGTCCTCCAGAGCTTCCGCCGTCGTCCCTTCGAGGACGCGGACGATCGTCTCCTCCACCGTCATGACCAACCTCCTGCTAGTAACCCGGTTACAGCCGAGCTGCCGTGAGGTTCTGAATGAGACGCTGACGGCACTTGATCTGTGTTCATCACCGTACCACGTGAATCCCTTGCCGCGATAGTTACTCAGGAACTGTGAAACAGCAGTCCATGTACCAAGATTCGATAGTATTAACCGCATATTAGCAACGGTGTTGATGAACCAGGGGGGTATGTCGCCAAAGTCGCTGAACAGGTAAAACATTCCGAATTTCATGGATTGTCCTCCTTTCATTTAGAGTCCAAATAATGTACGCCAAACGTTATTGAAAAAATGTATTGACTTCAATAAACTCCTTGCGCCCGGGCGGCGACAGGGCCGAACGGCCCATTAGGAAGAGGCCATTGGTCTCTTTTGGGAGGAGGAAACCGAGATGAGGTGGACCAGTTGCAAAGTGGAACGTAGAACGACCC
>JAPUKM010000263.1 GCA_027295645.1 Chloroflexota bacterium
TGGTGTTGCCGTCGCCGGCCACGACGATCGACTTGGTGGCCGCATCCTACATGAGCTGGGACCACATTTTCTAGAACGGCACCTCAAGCTCGATCTCCTTTGCGATGGTGACGCCGTCGCTGCACACGCTGGGAGGGCCGAACTTCTTGTCCAGGATGACGTTGCGCCCCCGTGGTCCCAGGGTAATCCGAACAGAGTCGGCCAGAGTGTCGATCCCTATCTTGAGGGAGCGCCGCGCATCCTCGCCGAATGATATTTGTTTGGCTGCCATGGATTCCTCCTTAGAAACGTTGTCTTCAGCCGATCTTTGCCAGGATATCCGACTCGCGGACGATCAGGTATTCGGTATCGTCCTCCTTGAATTCGGTCCCGGCGTACTTGGAGTAGACGACGCGGTCGCCGACCTTTATCTCCATGGCAACGCGCTTGCCATCGTCACCAACGCGGCCTGGGCCCACCGCGACCGCCTCCCCCTCCTGAGGCTTCTCCTGCGCGGTATCTGGCAGAACCAAACCGCTCTTGGTGACCTCCTCCATCTCGCTGGGCTTGATCACCACACGGTCTTGCAAAGGCTTTAAACTGATCGCCACACTTACTCCCCCTTTTCGGTACATCGCTGTGAAGACACGGGATCTTGGCAGTCTCACCGTGAGACTGCCAATAGCTTAGTGATGGCTATGGCCCTTGTCAAGAGTGTATCTGAGCCCCGTCTCCTCCACACTCTGACGCTACCTTGACACCACAGGGTCGCAATGCCAGTATAGGGGCACCTCTGCACGACGTTTAGGGACCCCCGGGCATACCCTTGGCAAACCGTTCCAGCCCCTTCAAGACCCTGCAAATCCACCGGCGCGGCCCACAGCTCCGCATTACCCTCAACCGGCCCCGGGCGGCCAACCGTGTCAACGCGCAGATGGCCCTGGAGCTGGCGGAGCTTGCCGAGTGGGTCAATCGAGAGGATGCAATCCGCGTGGTGGTGCTGTGGGGCCGTGGAAGCGCCTTCTCCTCGGGATGGGAGGCGGTACGCGTTCGTACGTCCGGCCAGCAGAGTCTCCTGGCGGCGGCCGCGATCGCTCGAATAGAGAAGCCGGTGGTCGCCGCCATCAACGGCGATGCCGTGGGCCAGGGGCTGGAGCTTGCGCTGGCCGCCGACCTGCGTATCGCCTCCAGGGGGGCCCGCCTTGGGATGCCCCATCTGAGCAGGGGAGCGATTCCCTGGGACGGCGGGACGCAGCGCCTTCCCAGGCTCATCGGACGCGCGAGGGCGCTGGAGATGCTGCTGACCGGGGAGATCATCGATGCGGAGGAGGCCCGGCGCATCGGGCTGGTCGGTCAGACGGTGGAGCCGGAGGACCTCAAGGCGGCTGTGGACCGGGTGGCGGACCAGATCGCCCGGGCGGCGCCCGTCGCCGCCCGGTACGCCAAGGAGGCGGTGGCAAAGGCCACCGACATCCCCCTGGACGACGGGATGCGCCTGGAGGCCGACCTCAGCATCCTTCTGCATACCACCAGGGACAGGGCGGAGGGTATCCGGTCCTTCCTAGAGCGCCGACCGCCGCGGTTCCAGGGGAGATGAGCGGCCCTGGCACGTACCTGGGAGCCCCAGAGATGAACGGCTTCGAGACGATTATCTATGAGAAGAGGGGGCCCATTGCCTGGGTCACGCTCAACCGTCCCAACGTGCTCAATGTGTACAACACGGCCATGCGGGACGACCTGTACCAGGTGCTGGAGGCTGTTCGGGACGATCCTGAGGTACAGGGAGCGATTCTCTGTGGGGCGGGGGAGCGGGCCTTCTGCGCCGGCGCTGACCTCACCGAGTTCGGGACGGCACCCTCTCAGTCGATAGCGCGCAGGGTGCGCTGGCAGCGGGATGTGTGGGGGCTCTTTCTCCGCATGGAGAAACCGATGGTCGCGGCCCTGCACGGGTACGTGCTGGGCTCGGGTGTGGAGATGGCGCTGCTGTGCGACATCCGTATCTCCTCTGAGGATGCCGTGTTTGGCCTGCCGGAGCTGGCGTTGGGCATGATTCCCGCAGCCGGCGCCACGCAGACCCTTCCGCGGGTCATCGGCGCCGGCCCGGCACTGGACATCCTCCTCACGGGCCGCCGCTTCGACGCCGCGGAGGCGTACGAGTTGGGCCTGGTGAACAGGACTGTGCCGCGAGAGCGGCTGCTGGACGAGGCCGAGGCGATCATGGGCAGGGTCCTGGAGCAGGAGCCGCTGGCCGTCCGGTACGCCAAGCGGGCGGTGACGCAGGGGATGGAGATGCCCCTTGGCCGGGCGCTGGAGCTGGAGAGCCGGCTGGCGGCGCAGCTGCTCAGGCGAGGCGTCAGGCGGTTCGGTGGCCTGTAACCTGTAGACATCTCTGAATCCCGTGGTAATATGCACTCCGCTCGCCATAACAGAGGCGATCGGCGGAACGAGGCGAGCTCCTACGGATGAATACGACAGAATTCCTCACTATCGCCAGCGCGATTGTGCCCGATCGCGTCGCGACCATCTTTGAAGGGCAGCGCCAGTCCTACGTTGAGTTCCAGGAGCGGGTGATGCGCCTGGCGGACGCCATGGCCAGTCTTGGCGTCGGCCCGGGGGACCGGGTAGGAACCATCCATGTGAACTGCCCCCAGCATATCGAGGCCTACTTTGCCTCGGCGATGCTGGACGCCATATACGTTCCAATGAACTACCGGGTGAGGGCCGATGAGCTTATGTACATGCTCAACAATGCCGGCCCAAAGGTGATGTTTGTGGGGCCCCGTTACGTAGACATGGTACAGTCGGTGGCCGAGGATGTGGAGTCGGTCGAGCAGTACGTGGCGCTGGAGGCCGGGGAGTCGCCGTGGCCGTGCTACGAGGATCTCCTGGCGTCCGCATCGGCGGAGGAGCGGTTCCCGCAGGCCGATGGAGACGATAGCACCATCATCCTGTTCACCTCCGGAACCACCGGCGGGCCGAAGGGTGTGATGCTTACCCACAACAGCTTCTCATCATACATCCTGTCCAACGTATCCCCCGTGGACCCAGAGGTGGAGGAGCGCAACATCCTGACCGTTCCACTGCACCACGTCGCCGGCATTCAAGCGGTTCTGTCCGCGGTGTACAGCGGCCGCTCTCTCATCATCCAGCGCCAGTTTGAGCCCAAGGAGTGGATGGACCTGGTGCAGAGAGAGCGCGCCAACCGGGCTATGATGGTCCCCACCATGTTGAAGCAGTTGCTGGACCACCCCGAGTTCCACCAGCACGACCTCTCCAGCCTTGAGGTTATCACCTACGGCGCTGCGCCCATGCCGGTGCCGGTGATCAGGCGGGCGATCCAGGAGTTCCCCGGAGTCCGGTTCATCAATGCCTTCGGCCAGACAGAGACGGCCTCCACCATCACCATGCTGCCCCCGGAGGACCATGTGCTTGAGGGCTCTCCCGAGGAGGTGGAGCGGAAGCTGAAGCGCCTCTCCTCTATCGGCAGACCGCTCGACGATGTTGAGATCCGCATCGTCAACGATTCGGGCAATGACGTTCCCGGAGGGGAGACCGGCGAGATCGTGGCGCGGGGCGAGCGGCTCATGAAGGGGTACTGGGGCAACGAGGCGGCGACCAGAGAGGCGGTGCGCAACGGCTGGCTCTACACGGGCGACCTGGGCTACTTCGACGAGGACGGCTACATCTATCTGTCGGGCCGGGCCAAGGACTTCATCAAGCGTGGCGGCGAGATGATCGCCCCCGAAGAGGTGGAGCAGGTCCTCCATGCGCATCATGCCGTGGAGGAGGCGGCCATCATCGGCGTGCCGGACGAACAATGGGGCGAGCGCATCCGTGCGGTGGTTGTTGCCAAGTCGGAGCAGCAGGTGACCGAGGAGGAGCTGATAGAGTACTGCCGTGAGCGGCTGGCCAGCTTCAAGCGGCCCGAGTCGGTGGTGTTTGTCGGCGAGCTGCCGCGCAACCCTCTGGGGAAGGTGCTGAAGCGGGTGCTGCGGGAGGAGTATGGCCAGACCATTAAGGGGTAGGAGTGCTCACACTCCTACTTATGGAGGATTCGGGCATAGGTAGGGAATCGCTCATCTTTCCGATGACGCCCACGAAATGGAGTTGGGAGGTCGAGGTGAAGGACTATGAGCCAGAACATAACAGCTAACGGAGAACTTCGGTTGTCTTTCACGGGACGCATCGCCGGATGGAGCGCCGATCACCGGTGGTTTGTCCTGGCAGGCGTCGTGGCGCTACTAGCCGCGGCTCTGTTCCTGAGTAGCACGCCGGGCGTCGAAACCACAGAAGTATTCGGAGCGGGTGACTCCCGACATGGGCAACTGCTGATCGAGGATCGATTCGAAAAAACAGAGCCCCTGGCTGAACTTATCCTGTTCAGCAACCCCTCTCTGGACGTGGATGACCTCGCCTTCCGCTCCGTCGTCGACGCTCTGGTGACGGAGCTGAGGGACTTGGAAGGTGTCGCCTCTGTCGCGAGCTTTTACGACACCGGCCTGGCGTTCATGGTGTCTGAGGACCGGCGCGTGCTGATGGTCCGCCTGGTGTTCGAGCCGGGGGATTCCGATGAGCTACTGGAATTCGTGGCCCCGGTGATCGAGTCCGTTAGCGACGCTAATCAGGCGGCAGGCGAAGACTTCGAGGTCGAGCTTTTTGGCGATACGTCAGTTAACAAGGCTTTTGACGACGTCATAATTGAAGACTTCGAAAAGGTCACAGTGGCCGCGCTGGTGGGTGGGCTAATTATCATGGTTTTGGCTTTTGGCTCCGTGGTGGCTGCCGCCATCCCCCTGATCATGGCGATAACGGCGATTTTCCTTACCATCGGCGTTACGGTCCTGGTTAGCCAGGTCTATGCGTTGCAGGAATTCTATCTCCAATTGGTTCTGCTCATAGGGTTGGCCGTCGGCATCGATTACAGCCTGTTCATCGTCAGCCGGTTTCGGGAGGAGCGAGCGGCGGGTCACCCGAAGTTGGAGGCTATCCGAGCCGCGAGTAGTACCACGGGCAGGGCCGTCTTTTATGCCGGCCTTACCGTGATGGTATCCCTTACCGGTCTCGCGCTCACAGGGGATGAGCTTTTCATTGGTATGGGGATTGGCGCCGTCATCGTGGTCCTGTTCGCCGTCGTCCTCTCCTTGACCCTCCTTCCGGCAGTGCTCTCCCTGCTGGGCGATAGGGTGAATTGGCTACGGATTCCCGGTCTGGGGCGGCCCTCTAGCGGCGGGGGTATCTGGGGTGTCATCATCGGTGCGGTGTTGGCACGGCCGGCAATCTTTGCGACGGTGACCGCGGCGGCGCTGGTAGCGGTGTCCTTGCCGGTCTTTTCGCTGCATATAGGCACAGCTCCATTTACTAGTGAATTGCTCCCATCCGGTTTCGAGTTCAAGCGGGGCATGGAGCTGTTGGAGGAGAACTTTGACCTGTCTGAAACCTCCCCTCTCGTGGTGGTGGTTGATCCGGGTAAGGACGGGGACGTTGACATTCCTGAGATCCAGGCTGCGGTTGCGATGTTCATGGAAGCGGTCGAGCGGGACGACGCCTTCGTGCCACCTTTCGGCACCCAGATCAGTCCCTCAGGCAATCTGATGGTCATTCGTGTGCCAGTGGCGGGTATCGATGACGAAGACCTGGCCGAGGCAGCAGTCAGAAAACTACGGAACGATCTGGTTCCGAACACCCTGGAAGGAGTCGCAGGGATAGAGGTGTTTGTCAGTGACGAATTTGGCGCTGCTTCCACAGTCGACTCAAGGGACAACGTGAAATCCAAGGCACCCATCGTATTCGCCTTTGTCCTTGGGCTTGCATTTCTGCTTCTCCTGCTGATGTTCCGGTCCATCATCATACCCGTGAAGGCAATTGTCCTGAATCTCCTGTCTGTTGGTGCGGCCTATGGAGTGCTGGTATTAGTGTTTCAGGAGGGCATAGGCGAGAGCATCCTGGACTTTAAGGCCACAGGCGTCATCGAGATATTCATGCCTCTCTTCCTGTTCGCCGTGCTCTTTGGCCTGTCCATGGACTACCACATGCTTCTGTTGAGCCGCGTCAAAGAGGCGTACGACGCGGGGTACAGCAACGATGAATCGGTATCGATCGGTATCACGAGGACTGCAGCCTTGATCACCAGCGCGGCGGCAATCATGGTACTGGTCTTCGGGGCATTCCTCTTATCAGGGTTCGTCTTCTTCAAACAGATGGGCCTGGGCCTGGGAGTCGCCATCCTCATCGACGCCACGGTTATCCGGGCAGTGCTCCTGCCCGCCAGCATGAAGCTCCTAGGCGACTGGAACTGGTATCTGCCACGTTGGCTAGGCTGGCTGCCCAGGTTCGCGCCAATATCGGAACGCGAGGCCCAGGCCGCCGCTGACTGATCCGCTGACTGCGGAGTAGTCTCAGTATCTTCCACAGGAGCATAGGCGGAGAGCGAAGGCCATAGAGGTGGGAAAACCTGTCTGCAGCGCCGACGAGGCGGTGGCCGATGTCTTTGATGGAGCCGTGGTGATGATTGGCGGCTTCGCCTTGCCGGGTCTCGCCCAGGAGCTGATCAAAGCGCTCATCCGCCGCGGCCCCCGACGTCTCACCACCATCTCCAACAGCGCCCACGGCCGTATCGGCACGCTCTACGAGGCCGCCCGGTTGGTGGAGGCTGGCCTGGTGGCCAAGTGCATCACCTCGTTCCCCACCTGGCCCTCGGAGACGAGCGCGGTGGTGTCCCAGCACGGTGAGGGACGGCTTGAGGTGGAGACGGTCCCCCAGGGCACGCTATCGGAGCGGATGCGGGCGGCGGGCAGCGGCATCCCCGCCTTCTGGGTGCGGACCGGTGTGGGCACGCTCTTTGAAACGGGCAAGGAGAAGCGGGTGTTCGACGGCCAGGAGTACGTCCTGGAGCACGCCCTTCCCGCCGACTTCGCCCTCATCAAGGCCAAGAGGGCCGACACCCTGGGCAACCTGGTGTACGACATGACCCAACGCAACCATGCGCCCACGATGGCGATGGCCGCCCGCGTGACCATCGTCGAGGTGGACGAGGTGGTGGAGCCGGGGCAACTCGACCCGGAGGCGGTGGTCACGCCGGGGATATTCGTGGACCGCCTGGTGGTTGTGGGTGGGCTGCCGGAGGATGGCCGATGAGTGGGAAGGAGCGCCTCTCCAGGGACCTGATGGCCATGCGGGTGGCCGGAGAGCTGGAGGATGGCATGGTGGTGAACCTCGGCATCGGCATGCCCACGCTGGTGGGCAACTACATCCCCATGGACGGCAGCATCATCCTCCACGCGGAGAACGGGGTCATCGGCTTCGGCCCCTTCCCGCCGGAGGGCCAGGAGAACCCCAATCTGGTGAACGCCGGCGGACAGCCGGTGACGCTCCTCCCCGGGGCCGCCATCATCAGCCATGTCGACTCGTTCGCCATGATACGCGGCGGCTACATCGACGTGGCCGTGCTCGGCGGGTTCCAGGTCTCCCAGCGGGGCGACCTGGCGAACTGGAGCACCGACGAGCAGAGCCTGGGCAGCCCCGGCGGCGCGGTGGACATAGCCCTGGCGGCCCGGCGGCTCATCGTGATGATGGAGCACACCACCAAGGAGGGAGGGCCCAAGCTGTTGCGGGAGTGCAGCTACCCGCTCACCGGCAGGGAGTGCGTGGAGTTGGTGGTCACGGACCTGGGCCTCTTCCACGTAACGGGCGACGGCCTCCTCCTGCGGGAGATCGCCACCGGGTGGACGGTCGAGGAGGTGCAGGCGCTGACGGACGCGCCGCTCACCGCCAGCCCGGAGCTCAAGGAGTTCTTGGGCTAGGGCTCCCCATCGCCCACGCTCTCCGCAAGCACCTCCAGGAGGTCTTTGGTCTGCTTGGTGTCCTGGACACCCAGCGAGCCGATGCCCTCCTCGAACATCTGGAGGCAGAAGGGGCAGGAGACGCCCAGTATGTCGCCCTCCGTGGCCAGGAACTGCTCCGTGCGGGCGTGGTTGATGCGCTTGCCGCCGCTCTCCTCCATCCACATGTGCCCGCCGCCGGCGCCGCAGCAGAAGCCATTCTTACGGCATCGCTCCATCTCCACCAGCTTCAGCCCTGGGATCGCCTGGGCGATTCGCCGTGGCGGGTCGTAGACCTTGTTGTGGCGGCCCAGGTAGCAGGAGTCGTGGTAGGTCATGGAGATGTTCACCGACTTCAGTGGCTTGAGGCGGCCCTGCTGGATCAGCTCGTCGACGAACTCAGCGTAGTGCAGCACCTCGTAGTCGCCGCCAAGCTGCGGGTACTCGTTCTTGATGGTGTTGAAGCAGTGGGGGCACAGGGTGAGTATCTTTTTTACGTTGTACTTGTTGAAGGTCTCGATGTTCTGCTTGGCCTGGGTCTGGAACAGGTACTCATTCCCGATACGTCGCGCCGGATCGCCGGAGCAGGTCTCCTCCATGCCCAGCACGCCGAACTTGACGCCCGCCACCTTCAGCAGCGACGCCATGGCCCGGGGGACCCGCTGGTTGGTCTCGTTCAGGGCTGGGGTGCAGCCCACCCACAGCAGCACCTCCACGTCGGCGTCATCGGCGAGTGTCTTGGC
>JAPUKM010000264.1 GCA_027295645.1 Chloroflexota bacterium
CCGCGGCCGTAGAAGAGGTGATCCAACAGCTGAGGAGCGACCTAGGGCGTTGGTGGAAGTTGTAGGGATGGTAACGAACATGACAGGCGTCCCGATACGAAGCGCAAGCAGTACCAAAGCGCCAACGCTCGACGACGTGACCCTGCTGTACGGGCTATCGAAGGAGCTCACCTCTACCCTGGACGGCGATGAGGTCCAGAGGGCGGTCCTTCGATGGGCAAAGGACGGCGTCATGGGTGAGATCGCCGGCCTCCTCCTGCCCACTGACCCGCCTGCTCAACGATCCTGGAAGCTGCTGGTTAGCGCTTCTGGCATTGACGCAAGCGGTGCTACCGGACAGATCAGGGAGCGGCTCCTAAACGGAATGCACGCCGTGTCTGATCAGCTAGACCTGGTGAGTGAAATCCAGACAGTCTTTGACGGAAAGGCCGTCACCGAGCTAGGCATCACTGATCTGGACGCCTCCGAGCTGAAGTCATTCCTCTCCGTGCCTCTTATCGTTGGGGCAGAGGCCATTGGAATGCTTGGCGTCGGCTCGGTGATACCCCAGGCGTTCGATAGCAGACACCTGGGACTCCTATCTACCATTGCCAACCAGGCGGCGGTGGCTATCAACAACACTAAGTTGTTTAGGCAGACGCTCTTAGAGAAGCAACAGCTTGAAACAGTTCTCACCAATATGGCGGATGGCCTGTTGATGCTAGATGAACACGGCCGAGTGGCAACGATTAACCCCGCCCTTGAGCGAATGCTGGGAGTGGAGGAGAAGGAGATCCTTGGCCGACGCCCATCTGAGGCGTCCTCGGACCCTCGGTTGGTGCCCCTGGCAAGTCTCTGCGCAGGCTTGGGAAGGGAGATCACGCTAGAGGAAGAACGGGTTGTCCGAGCGTCATCCTCTGTGATGACCAATGCCGCGAAACGGTACATGGGAGCAGTAGTGGTTGTCCATGACGTGACGCGGGAGAGAGAGCTAGATCAGATGAAGTCGGACTTCCTAGCCAACGCCTCCCATGAGCTCCGCACACCGTTACATTCTATCAAGGGGTTCATTAAGCTATTGCTGGATGACAACGGCCCGGACCCGGAGACGCGGAAGGAGTTCTTGGGCATCATCAAAGAGCAAAGCGAGCATCTGGGCAGTTTGGTAGACGATCTGCTGCATGTGTCGCGCATCGACGCCGGTCACCTGGAGCTCAGACAGGAACGGCTGTTGGTGGACAATCTGATCCACAAGACGGCGCAAAAACTCTCCAATATGGCAAGCGATGAAGGAATCGAATTCAAAATCGATGTTCCCTCTCCTTTGACTGCTATCGAGGGAGACGAAGATCGGCTTATGCAGGTGTTGACCAATCTGCTTCATAACGCCATCAAGTTTAGTCCCGATGGCGGTGAGGTAACTGTGAGAGCAAGGGTCAACGATCGCGAGCTCCTAGTCCAGGTCGCCGACCGCGGCATCGGCATTCCCGAAGAGGCTATCCCACGCCTTTTCGACAGGTTCTACCAGGTGGACGGCTCGATGACCAGAAGCGCGGGAGGCAGCGGCCTGGGCCTGTACATTTCAAAGCAGATTGTCGAGGCGCACGGCGGGCGTATTTGGGCCGATAGCATAGTAGGCGAAGGCACCGCATTCAGCTTTACGGTGCCCCTAGAAACCTGTCCCGACGGGACCACAAACGGTCAACCGTGATTTTATATACACCAACCGACGCGGGCGATTGAGGAGGTAAGTCATGAGGAGTTGGTTGTGAGAAAGATTCTGTTCAGGCAACGAGGCTTCACGCTGGTGGAGATACTGATAGCCGTTGGTATTTTGGCCATACTGGCCGCTGTTGCTGTCCCCACGGTAGCCAAATTCATGAGCCGCAGTGAAATAAAGGCGGCCTCCGCCGAGCTTTCCAACATCCAGACTGCCACGGACTCTATGATGTCGGATCGGGAGCAGGAGTCGGTGACGGTGATACTGGTGGGCGCTGCAACTTGCGACATGAGCGTGTTCTCCGATGCCACCTATAAGCTCAACGGCGACGCGACCTATGGGGACTACGTGCGCCAAGCGACCACCAGGTACGAGTACTACGTCGCCGATGACGGAGACGTGAGTCAAGGTGCAAAGTGCTGATGGATCAGCCGGCTTAAGGATGTAACCCGCATGGGAAAAAGAGTATTAGTAATCGAGGATGACCCCAGCGCTGCTCGGCTTGTCGAATATGCTCTGGAAAAGGAGGGATACAAGGTCGATGTCGCTGTCAACGGCGTGGAAGGCCTGCGGAAAGTCCAAGAAGAGGAGCCCGACCTAATAATCCTGGATGTGATGCTGCCAGGCCTGGACGGTTTCGAGGTTTGCCACCGCATGCGAGCCGATCCCGGGACTGCCCACGTGCCCATCCTGATGCTCTCCGCCAAGGCCCACGCAACGGACCGGTTCACCGGGCTCAAGGTTGGGGCGGACCGGTACCTCGCCAAACCCGCAGACCCAGCAGAGATACTGGCCTGCGTAAAAAGCCTCCTCACCGAGAAGGGAGCTGCCGCACGTACGCCCTAACCATGGCCTTCATAGGCTCCCGTCGGGGAGTTGGCAAGATCACGTCGGCCGACCGACTCGCGTCGGGCAATCTCTTGCGCTTGAGCTGGCCAGATGACTAGCGCCATCGACCGAGCAGATTCGAGGGAAGGTGTCGGCGACCTGCTGGTGGAGATGGGGCGTATCACCCCCCAGCAGCTGGCGGAGGCCCTGGGAGTCCAGCGCCGGGAGAACCAGAAGCTGGCTGACGTGCTAGTCGAACAAGGGCTGGTCACTCAAGAGGACGTGGCTATGGCCCTGAGCCTGCACTTAAATATTCCAATCATTGACCTGAAGCGACACACCGTTGCGCCCGAGGCCCTCAGGATGATACCGGAAGGGACAGCCAGGAGGTACAACCTCGTGCCCCTGGACGTCGTCGCCGATTCCCTTGTGGTGGTTATGGAGGATCCGAGGGACATCGCCGCCATAGAGGATCTGGTGGCCCAGTCCAAGATGAGGATCCAACCCACCTTGGGAGTCCCTGCTCAGATACAGGAGGCCATCGACCTCAGCTACAGGGCCAGCGACGAAATCAGGGAGCAGGTCAGCGCCTTTGCATCGCTCACGGAGGGGCCGATAGAAGCAGAGGTCGAGACCTCGGAGAGCATGGTGGCACAGGCGCCCATCGTACGGACGCTGGACTTGATCATGGCCCAGGCCGTCAGGGATCGTGCGTCGGATATCCACATCGAACCCCAGGACAGCCGGGTACGCATACGTTACCGTATCGACGGCGTCCTCCATGATGCCATGTCTCTCCCGCGCAGTGCCCTGGATCCCCTGGTTTCCCGTATCAAGATCCTCGCCGAGATGAACATCACCGAGCACAGACGTCCTCAGGATGGTCAGTTCTCCATCGGCGTCGGTGATCGGGACGTGGATATACGGGCGGCTACGGCCGACACCGAGCATGGCGAAACGGCGGTCCTACGCATCTTGGACAAGTCGATGGCCTTATTTGCTTTGCCTGAGTTGGGGTTCTTGCCTGAGGCCCTCAAGAAATACCAAGTGATGCTCAGGAGCGCCTTCGGCATGATTCTGATTGGAGGCCCAACGGGCTCGGGCACGACCACCACCCTCTACGCCTCCGTCAACCAACTCGACCGGAACGAACGGAATATCGTGACCATCGAAGACCCAGTAGAGTACCGTTTCATGGACATCAAACAGATCCAGGTCAATGAGAAGGCCGGGACCACCTTTGCCAGCGGCCTGCGATCCATCATGCGCCTCGACCCCGACATCATTCTGGTGGGGGAGATCCGCGATGGCGATACCGCGAAAACGGCGGTCCAGGCTGCGCTGACCGGTCACCTTGTACTCTCCTCCATCCACGCCAACGACGCCGCCAGCGTTACCTTCCGATTGCTGGACCTGGGCGTCGATCCCTATCTGATCTCCTCGGTACTAATCGGAATCCTAGCCCAGAGGATGGTGCGCCGCACATGCCTCCGCTGCCGTGTCTCATACGATCCCTCCACCGAAGAGCGTACCGCTTACGAACAGGACATGCCTGAGGAGACGACGACCTATTATCAGGGGGCCGGGTGCAACTTCTGCTCTGACACGGGATACCATGGAAGAACCGGGGTTTTCGAGCTCCTGCCTTTCAGCGCAGAGATCAGGCGGGCTCTGATAGCTGGCGCAAGCGTCAGCGACATTAAGACCGAAGCCATTAAGAAGGGCATGGTAACCCTTCGTCGAGATGGCATGATGAAGGTAAAAGAGGGGATCACGACGCCGAACGAGGTACTGCGGAATGTCTTCTCCATCGGCTGAGGCGATGAGTTGAGAGCGGAGGCTCCATAGGAGCGTGCGTATGGCCTACAAGTATGTAGCCTATGACGCGGACAGGAAGGTCGTCGAAGGCACCATCGACGCCCCCAGCGATGGCCTGGCGAAAGAGGCGCTACGGCGCTCAGGCTACAGTCTTCTGAGCCTGAGGCTCACCCGGCAGGGGCTGAGCCTTCGTCGCCAGATACCGACCCTATTCGGAGTCAAGGCAGGGGACGTGATCAGCTTTTCGCGTCTGCTGGCCACGCTGGTGCAAAGGGGCACTACCCCCCTCGCCGCTCTCCAGCTCCTCAGAGACCAGACCAGCAACCTCACTTTCAGAGAGGCCATCGACGGCGTGATCGAAGCTCTGCGCCAGGGCGCCTCCCTTTCGGAAGCGATGGGCAGGCATCCCGAAGCGTTTTCACCGTTCTACTGTCGAATGGTCAAGCTAAGCGAACAGACGGGCAATCTGGAAGTGGTGTTGCGGCAGGTGGCCGACTACATGGAGAAGGAAAAGGCACTCATGGCGAGGGTGGGCAGAGCTATGGCTTACCCGGCTTTTGTCCTGATCATAGCCGGTGGAGTCATCACCCTGTTGATGACTGTCACCTTGCCCTCCCTCTCCGAACTGTTCACCGAGTTCGGCGGACAATTGCCCTTGCCTACGCGAGTCCTCGTCGCCCTTACGGGCTTCGTGAACACCTACAAACTCCTCTTGCTTGGCCTGATCCTGGGAGCGGCTATCCTGGCTGTATGGTCGGTGAGAAAACCCGACATCAGGCGCCGGTTGGACTCGCTGTTGCTGAAGATGCCTTTGATGGGCCCCATCGTTACCCTGCGCGAGATGGCTCACTTCACCAGGATGATGTCCACGTGCCTGAGCGCCTCGCTTCCGATGCCGGAGATAATGGACATGGTTGTCAAGACTAGCAGAAATACCATTGTGGCAGAGGCCCTGGATAACCTCCGGGGTGAAATTCTAAAAGGGCGCAGGCTTTCCGACTCTATGGCAGAGCACCCAGTGTTTCCTCGACTCCTAATGCAGATGGTCAAAGTGGGAGAGGAAGTTGGCTCCCTGCACGAAGACCTCGCTGCCATCGCCGAGACCTACGAGGCTGACGTGGACAAAAAAGTGAACACTCTGGTGGCACTGTTGGAGCCAAGCCTGATGGTGGTCCTCGGGCTCGTTGTTGCTTTCATTGCTGTTTCAGTGATTATCCCCATCTACTCCGTACTGGGGGAGATCGGATAGCCCGAGAGCGAGAAGGGGGGTCTGTTGAGACAGCGAGCGCATCTTGTGACGCAGAGGAAGCGGTTTTGAACCATTTTCGGTCCCTGTGGGGAACAACGTTTGTGCTGCCCGGTGAAAAGGGAGCAAGCCTGGTCGAATCTCTCATCGCCGTAGCCATTATGGCAATCGCCGTTACCGCCTTCTTGGCTGCATTCTCGACGGGCTCGCTTGCCGTCCGTAAACTCGACAAGGGGGTCACCGCCGAAACCCTGGCTCGCAGCCAGCTGGAGTACACCAAGAGTCAGGTGTACGACGTTGCACCAGCCTCGTACGACACCCTCACCCCCGTGCCGGCAGGCTACTCCATCTCCTCCAACGCCACCTCCATCGGCGGGCGTGACGCAAATATCCAGAAGATCACTGTCACCGTTTCTCGCGACGGGGAGGTCGCCCTGGTACTGGAGGAGTTCAAGCTGAACCGATGATGGGCTCCCTTGATCAGAGGGGGCTGACGTTGGTTGAGCTCCTTCTGGCTGCTGCAATCTCCGCGTTGATCGCCACCACACTGGGCGCGGCCATACACCAGTTCATCATGGCGAGCGAGCGCGGCAACGATAACCTGAGGGCGCTGCATGACGTGCAGAACGCCGGCTTCTGGCTCACCCTGGACGGAGAGAGGGCGGAAGGGACCAACCTGGTGGACAGCGCTCCACCCGCTCAGAGCATGACCTTAAGCTGGACCAGCGGAGGACAGGCGCACACGAGTACATACTCGATCTCGGGCACGGCGCTCAAGCGTGACCATAATGGCACCATCACGACCGTGGCTCGCCACGTTGCGAGCGCGCAGTTTTCCTTTGCCGGGCGAGTCATCACAGCCGCGATGACCTCAACCCCAGCAGGTCGCTGGGGGGTCAGCGAGCAGGCGACTTACAAGATATGGCTCCGGCCGACGGACTGAGGGGCGAAATGAAGGGGGCAATGAGGGATGAGAAGGGACAAGCCCTCGTCCTGGCCTTGATGGCGCTGGCGGCGGGCTCCATCCTAATAACTCCTTTCCTGAGTAGTGTGAGCACAACGTTGCTTGCTTCCCGAAAATACAGAACGTCAATCGTTGAGCAGTATGCCGGCGACGCCGGCATCGAAGACGCCCTTTGGAGCGTAACCTACGGGGACTTTGGCAGCACTGTCCTGACCTCCCCAGGCGACTCCACCAGCTACTCCCTCGGACAGCCGGTCAACGGATTTACGCCCAGCATCAGCGTGGCCAGGGACAAGGCGACTTTAGCCAGCGATGACTTTGAAAGCGGTGGATGGTCCGGTGGCAATGGCTGGATTGGCAGCTGGTCTGCGTCGGGTGAGGCTAGCGTGCTAAAAGCGGGTAACCCTCACGAGGGAAGCTATCACCTCCGGCTGAGGAGCAGCACCGGATACGTCAAACGAGCGGTGGACCTTTCCGGCCAGTCTGGCCTGAGACTTCAGTTCTGGGCCAAGGTTGAATCCTTCGAGCCCGGCGATCAGGCAGAGCTGCTATTCAGCCCGGACGGCGCCGCCTGGACTACGGCCAAGAGCTGGACCAGCGTCGACAGCGACAACACCTATCGCTTCGTCGATGTCGACCTCTCGCCATATGCCGTATCCGCCCAGTTTTGGATCGCCTTTGATGCCAAGATGTCTGCCAACGACGACCACGTCTTCATTGACGACCTCCTGCTGGTCAAGATCTTTCCTGGCGCAGTCCTGGATCTGCCCGGCGACGATCTTGAGAGCGGCGACTTCTCAGGAGGAAGCGGGTGGCTGTATGACTGGGCTCCTATAGGTAATGTCGCAGTCTTGAAGCAAGGGGCCCCTCATGGGGGCGCCTATCATCTGAGGATGCGGACGGGCGATAGCTACGTGGAACGTGCGGCGGACCTCTCAAGCCAGTCCGGCTTGCGCCTCCAGCTATGGGCGAAGGTCAACTCGCTGGAGGGTGCCGACTACGTAGAGGCTCTTGTGAGCCCCGACCACACCGACTGGACCGTCGTCAAAACCTGGACGAGCGCCGATAGCGACAATGCATACCACCTCGTTGACATCGACCTCTCACCGTACACAATGACCAGCGAGTTCTGGATCGCCTTCAACTCGGGCATGAATAGCGGGAATGACCGGTTCTACATCGACGACCTGAAGATAGTCGGTACCATTGCTTATGAGATCGTCGCCAGCTCCGGGAATGGTACGACGAAGGCATACGTGACCGTAAACAATGGAAACGTGGCCATTCTCTCTTGGCAGAGGAACTAGAACAAAGAGGCAGCCTTACCCTTCTGACGGAGAATGTAGGTAATCTGTAGATGTTGAAGAAGGTCGGGGGACTTAGAGTGAGCCTTTCCGCGCTGGCTCTGGCGGCCATGGCTATTGCCCTGATCGGCCATGCTGTGCTTGGGCGCACATATCTGCAGC
>JAPUKM010000265.1 GCA_027295645.1 Chloroflexota bacterium
GCGTCTCGATAGGGCTATGTTGCAGGACCCATACGCTATCCATGAGAACCTCGCCATATTCCCGCGCGCCGTGAGGTTGGTGGTGGACGAAGAGACCTTGGGGCTGTCGATCGAAAGAGGTCGTTCCTGCCGGCTATCTCGGACTGCTGCTAGCAGTATGATATCATCACAGATAGGAGTTTATGCAGAACCGGATAGAGGTGAGGAGGAGTCGTTGACTAGGACGCACGGTGAAGACGTGGCCGAGGCCAGAGAGCCTGGAGAGCAGCGCGTCATATGCTCTTACTGCGGAGCAGGCAATCCTGCAACAAGATCCCGCTGTTATACCTGCTGGGCAACGTTGGAGACTCAGCCGGCCATCAGCCGTGAGGAGGAGAATCGGTGGGTCAGCCAGGAACAGGTAAGGCGACGCCGACGTAAGCTGGTCCGCCTGATCGTCACGGTGGGTGCGGTGGCCCTTGTAGTCGGTTTCGTGGCATACAGGATTACGGGCCTAGGTCCACCACCTCCATCACCCAGCAGCACAATCAGCTCTCAATCTGCCACCGGCGAATGGCTCATGGCCCAGCGGGACATTCAACACACCGGTGTGGTTCCCGGGCTGGCCTTTTCTCCTAATGGAACCACAAGATGGAGGTTTGAATCTCAGGGTCCTATGCGGACCAGCCCCGTGGTTGCCGACGGCCGAGTTTATGTTGCCACCGGAGACAACAGGCTGGTGGCTCTGGACGAAGCCACCGGCGATGTGCTGTGGGCACACCCGTTCAGCCAACGTGTGACTTCATCCTCTCTGACCATTGCGCACGAGTTGGTGTTCATCGGAACGCATGACCGAATGCTCCGCGCCATTGACACTAAAACGGGGGAGCAGAGGTGGAGCTATACCACCGGTGGCCATATCTTCGGCTCAGCAACCGTTGCGAACGGCTCCGTCTATTTCGGCTCCACAGACGGACACCTCTACTCGCTTGACGCACGCACGGGAGAATTACTGTGGAGTAGCAGAAGGCGATTTTCGTCCCGGTCCGTCGAACGCATCGCTTCGTCGCCTACGGTGAATCAGGAGATCGTCATTGTTGGGTCGCAGGACCATAATCTGTACATCCTGGACGCCGCCAGCGGTAGCCGTCGATACCTATTGCACGTCGGCAATCCCATCAACAATGCCATCACGGCGGTGGGCGATCGTGCCTTCTTCACTTCGTCCGGAGTGGTAGTGGCCGTAGATTACACAGAAAGAAACTTCCCCTTTCAGAGGACTATCTGGTCTGTTTGGCAGCAATTGGCCATCTGGGGAATTGCCTCTCCACCAGCACATCCTCCAGGTGTTATTTGGGTCAGAGGGGTCGAGGGAAGGGTTGACGGAAACCTGGCAACAGCCGAGGGACGCATCTTTGTAGCGACGGGCGCCGGTATCCTCAGCGCCCTGGACACAGAGACGGGCGAGCCGCTGTGGGTGCTGGAGGGTCTGGAGCCGCTTCGCTCTTCGCCCATTATCACCGGCGATACTGTGGTTCAGGCGGCGGCGGACGGCTCCATCTACGGATTTGGTGCTGCATCCGGTGAACAGATCTGGAAGGTCTCAGTGGATGAGGGAATTGTGGCTTCGCCAGTCCTTGCAAACGGCAGTTTATACGTGCCAACTATTGAGGGTTCCCTCTACGCTCTTCAGTAGTCTGGACGGGTAAGCTGTGCCTAGGCAGAGTCGTCTGCTCATAAGGATGGAGTGCCCAGTTGATAGTGGGGGCTAGAATTGGAGCGCCAACTCCAACTGCTTGGATGCTTCCTTTTTATCAAGCCTGAGCACAATATGAAGCTTGCGGGGTAGGTGCTCCGCGGATACGTGCGAACCCCACTCCCTGCCGTAATCATATTGCCCGGTGCTTTCCGTATTCACATCCATCACTTCAGGCATGGCACGCAAGATATTGAGCATGGGCGTCTCTCTGTGCACCAACATTATGACGGACGTCCCTTGGGACATTGAACCGCGGCTCTCCCTGACTTCACCCTTTGTAGCCTGCTTGAGGCGTAGAATAAACTTGTAGAGATTCGAAGCATCCACATCAGGTGGGAGGACCAGCTCTAACTCCGCCGGAACCTCCTTAGCATCCCCATCATGGCGGCTTGGAGCCTGCCAGATATTCATCCAGGCCTGGTCTGACTCTTCGGACTCCGCCTGCTCATCCAATTCTGGTGTCTCCCAATGGATGGTAGGGTTGTCCATAATCTCAGTACCCTCAGGCAAATCCTCTTTCAGATATTCCATGGAGGACGGACTATCAGCGGTTTCCTCCTCTGGCTGCACAGCCTCCCGGATGGTCACGGGACCAAACCAGCCTTCCGTCACCTGCTCGGCCCGCCCGTTTTGGATGACTACGTTGTGGTTACTTGACATCATAGGAATGAACAAGGAAAACCCCGATGCTCTTAGCCATCTCTCTCCCCCTCTATTTGGCATCCCCGGCCCTTCAAGAGGCTGAGGGCGCACTCCCTCGCACGAATAGGGTATGTGCCAGGTCACGAAGCGTCCATCCAGCTTTCAGGTGATTTCTCTCCCGATTCGTCACCGATTGGATTACTCCATTTGGGTGACAGCGCCGGCATGACCCTCCCCGCCTCCGAGCTCGTCCTTCAGCAAAGGGTATAACGAGAGCCGTCACGTTTTGTCACAGTTTATTTGTCCTCGCTCTTGCCGAATCATCAGAGGGTAGGTATCATCAACAACAACGTCAGTGCTGGGGGTTTTGTACCTGATCAGGGGGTACTGGACCGAGCATGGATCTTATTAAACTACTGATAGCGGACGATCACGCCATCTTTCGGCTAGGCCTGAGGGAGTTCCTGGGCAGGAAGAGGGCTATCCGCGTTGTCGGTGAGGCCTCCGATGGGAACGAGGCCGTGGAGATGGCCCGCAATCTACGTCCCGACGTGGTCCTCATGGATCTGTGGATGCCCAATTGCAACGGGGTTGAGGCCACCCGCCGGATTCAGGCTGAGATGCCGGAGATAAACATCATGGTGCTGACGGTCTCCGAAAACGAGCCCGACCTTTTGGGGGCCATCAAGGCGGGCGCACGAGGATACCTGCTGAAGGATGATCCGCCCGAACAGATTGTCCAAGCCATCCGGTACGTCGCCTCGGGCGGGACAATCACCTCCCCACGCATGGCCAGCAAGCTGCTGGATGAATTCAAGAGGTCCCAGCACTCAGCCCCAACCGAAGATCTCTCCCCGCTCAGTGAGCGGGAGCTGGAGGTGCTGCGGCTGGTTGCCCAGGGTGAAAGCAACAAGGAGATTGCGAAAAAGTTGACGATCTCCGACAATACCGCGAAGACCCACCTCCGGAATATCATGGATAAGCTGCACTTGGCCAACCGCACCCAGGCAGCGGCTTTCGCCACGAAATCCGGGCTGTCAGAGAGAGAAGACATATCCAGCCGTCACTGAGGTACCCATGCCTGCTGTACTTTACGAAAAACGCGACCAGGTTGCTTATATAACTCTCAACCGCCCCGATGCCCTCAACTCAATTAATGATGAGTTGGCTGAGGGACTAAGCAAGGCGCTGATAGACTACCGTGACGATCCTTCGCTGCTTGTAGCCATCATGAGTGGAGCAGGACGTGCCTTCAGCGCAGGAGCCGACCTGAAGGAGATGTCAAACAGGGGTCAGGCCGGAGGTACGAGGGCCATGACCTCTCCGCTGGGGCTTGAAGTCTGGAAACCGATCATCGCCGCCATAGACGGCTATGCACTGGCTGGAGGGTTCCTGCTGTCCCTGGAATGCGATATCAGAATCGCTACGGAGCGGTCCAGAATGGGCATTGTAGTGACAAGGATTGGAACCATTGGTGAAGAGGCCCTTCTCAACCTTGCCAGGATGATACCAGCTGGCGAGGCCCTCTACCTTTTCCTGACGGGAAGCCACATACCCGCCGCTGAGGCCCACCGCGTGGGCCTCCTTCATAAGGTGCTCCCTGACAGGGAGGCCCTTATGAAGGAGGCAGAGGCCATCGCAGAGGAGATCAAGCTTGCGGCGCCTCTGGCGAACCAGGCTGCGAGACGCCTGATCTATATGGGCATGACCCGACCTCCGGAAGAGGTCCTTGCGCTTGCCACGTCCCTCAAAGAGAAGCTCGCCCAGACCGAAGACGCCAAAGAGGGGCCTCGCGCTTTTGCGGAGAAGCGTAAACCCGTTTGGAAGATGCGCTAGGGCGGTGGCGTGAGCCCCTCCTGATCGCAGGTGCTCTCTGATTACATCCCGGAACCGTTCCGGGCTTTTGGTGGCCCGGCCCCGTAAAACTGCCCGGCAGAATTCCCGGTTCTTACACTACCACTGTACGAACATTGGCATGATGACGTGCACGTAGTCTTCATCAGACACCGGCTTGAGCACACCCGGGCTTGAAGGAGTGGAGGTCTCCATGGCAACCTCCGTCTTGTCATCAAGGACCGTGAGCACCTCCTGGAGATACTTGCTGGAGAAGGCGATCTTGGTCTCCGGCCCCTCCACCTGAGCATCGAACTCGCCCTGGTTATCGCCCAGCTCCTCGGCTCGTGCCAAGATCAGCATCTTCCCCGGCGCCCCGTCGGCGCCGGGGGATACCTGTAGCCTTACGATGCCGCCGCCATCTCGTGCAAAGATGGATGCGGCCTTCGTCGCCCGGAGGAAATCCTGCAACGACACGACCGTCCGCGTCTCGAAGGCGTCGGGAATAAGCTGCTGGTAGTTGGGAAATGTGCCCTGGACCAGCTGGGAGACCAGCTCCACGTTCTGTAGCCGGAAAAGCGCCTGGCTGCGCTGAGGCGTCACCGTGAACTCAACCGGCTCAGATTGATCGCTCAGAAGGCGGTTGAGTTCCGTGAGTGTCCGTGCGGGAATGATGAAGCTGAGGGGCTCGGCCAAAGTCGTCTCCAGGGTACCCTTGAAGACCGCCAGGCGGAAACCATCGGCGGCGGCAAGCGTAAACCGGTCGCCCTCCAACTCTACGTTGACCCCGGTAAGGACGGGACGGGAGTCCTCAGTCGCCGCCGCAAAGACCACCTGGTTGATGGCATGGCGCAGGTTCTGGGATGCTATGGTGACTCCCACGCCCTCATCCACCGTCGGTATCGGCGGGAACTCCTCCGCATCGATCCCGATGATCCGTCCCTCGAAGCGCCCGCAGGTAAGTTGGATCCCTTTGGGCTTGGGAGTCATAGCAATATCGATCTGGCCATCGGGGAGCGAGGTGACGAAGTCGGTGAGCAATCGAGCGGGTATGGTTATAGCACCCTCATCTGCGATTTTTGCGCCCACCCACGTAGTGACGGCGATCTCCAGGTTGGTGGCTGAAAGTTTCAGCCTACCCTGGTCAGTCGACATAAGAATGTTCTGAGTGATGGGCAATGTGCTGCGGGTTGCTACCGCGCGCCCTACAATACCCAGCGCCTTACTCAGATTCTCTTGCAAGCAGGAAAGTTTCATGGATCTCACCCCCAGAATACGTGATCGTAGTATATGGTCGGCGTTGAAGCGGCGTCAACGACTGCACTACATATTCCGATCAATATTTCTTACCTAACATGCACACAAAACTTGCTGATTCCTCCATGCTTCCCCAGCCAGCCAAGTTCTCCTATAATGTTTCACAGCATCGGGAGGTACGCAATAGACCGGCAGAAACTAACTCAGCTCCTTGCCCAGGTCAAAGCTGAGCAGACTACAATAGAAGAGGCGCTGGAGTCGCTGAGCCAGCTTCCCTTCCAGGACCTGGGGTTCGCCAAGGTGGACCACCACAGAGCGCTGCGTAAGGGCTTCCCCGAAGTGATTCTAGGCGAGGGCAAGACACCGGAGCAGATAGCGGATATTGCTCAGGCCATCGAAAACGATGGCAGCAGCCTCCTGATCACCCGAATCGACGCTTCAGCCTACGAGACGCTCAAGGCCAAGGTACCGGACACGGTCTACAATGCCACCGCCCGGATCGCCTACTTGCAACGAGACCCTGTTGCATTGAAGCCCGGCGTCACTGTGGCCTGTGCAGGGACATCGGACATTCCTGTGGCAGAGGAGGCAGCGATCACCGCCGAGCTGGTGGGAAGTCAAGTAGAGCGGGTCTACGATACGGGGGTTGCCGGGCTGCACCGGCTCTTGAGCGCCCTGCCCAAGCTCAGATCTGCCAGAGTTGTAGTAGTGGTAGCCGGTATGGACGGAGCCCTGCCCAGTGTCGTAGGAGGGCTTGTGGCCGTTCCAGTCATCGCGGTGCCAACCAGCATAGGGTATGGGGCCAGCTTTCAGGGGTTGTCGGCGCTCCTGGCCATGCTCGCGAGCTGCGCGCCCGGCGTGACGGTGGTAAACATTGACAACGGATTTGGTGCCGGCTATCAGGCAGCCATGATCAACCGTGGCCTTGCCGACCCACCCACCTCCCCTACTCCTTAGCGCTAGTCAGGGAAAATTCCCTGATACCAGTTGAAGATAGTCTGCCCCCAAAACAGGCTCACCAATCCGGCCACTGCAAGGAAGGGGCCAAACGGGATAGCATCCTTTCGGCCACGTACCTTGAGAATAAGCAGAGTGAGGCCGAGGAGGCCGCCTGAGATGAACGAGAGTGGTAGAGCAACTAGGGTCTGAGTCACGCCAAGGATGGACCCTAGGAATACTCCAAGTTTGACATCACCCCATCCGAAGGCATCCTGACCCAACATCCTGAGGGCCCCGAAATAGATCATAGCCAGCGTTCCTCCCCCTATAGCAATGCCCAGGAAGGCATCTATGTACGCATGGAGGGCATCCTGTCCCTGGCCCAGCGGCCCCACGGGCACCAGGAGGAGCGCTGCAGCCACGGCGGGATACATAACCCGGTCCAGTATCAGGCTGTGCTCCAGGTCGATGAAGAACACGACGATCAGTACGCCTACGAAGCCGAGCACCACCACGGTCTCCAGGGTCACTTCGTAGCGAAACGCGACGTAAGCAAACAGGAGGCCGGTGACTGCTTCGCCCAGCGGAATGCGCCAAGGAATCGCGACTTTACAATAACGGCACCTACCCATGAGCCACAGGTAGCTGAGCACCGGCACCAGGTCCAAGGGCTTCAGGCGATGTTGGCAGCGTTCACAATGGGACGGCAGGGCCACGATAGAGAGGCCTTTGGGCAACCGGTCTATGCAGACGTTGAGGAAACTCCCCACTGCCAGGCCAAGGAGACCAATCAGGATGATGAACTCGGCTGTAGCCATTGTCTCCACTCGCAAGGTCTACGTACGAATAACAGCTTATATCATAAAAAGAACAGGCCGGCGGAGAGAGATCTCCCAAGCCAGCCTGCAATATCCAGCAAGAGGGTAATCGACTATGAAACAGTTACGGTGCCCACCATGCCCAGAGATTCATGGGGAACACAGTAGAGCTTGAAGGACCCCGCCGTGGAGGGGGTGATATCCTGCCGAACGCTCTCGTTGGCGTTAACGAAAATGTTTATCCCCAGTTCATCAACGGTGAAAGTATGGAATTCACCTGGGGCTTCGAAGGCGAGCGTGTACGTCGTGCCCAGCTCAAAGTTGTAGGCGTCCGGTTGAAAGACGTACGGATTTTCTGTTTGGACTACGGTGACGACTTCACCCGCCGGAGTGCCGTTTCCAGAAGGCTGAGTGGGAGCAGCTGTTTCAGTGGGCGCAATGGTCGGCCTAGGGGTTGGCTCATCATCATCCCCACCACCACAAGCCGCGGCCAACATGGCTACAGATAGTATCAACCCCAGCGGTGAAAGAACCTTTTTCCGCACCCGAGCCTCCTTCTCCAATTGAGCGGGAATCTCCGCCGAATCCAATCCTACTTGTTCTTTTTATCACAACCTCTATACAGTGTCAAGGAAAACCAAGGTGAGGAGTGGTCAGTATCAAATAGCCCTGACTAGCTGCTTCGCTTCACCTCAAGGGTCTCTCCCGGAGCAAGGGCCACACGGTGCACGTTAATGCCCAGCTTCAACAGCCAGTATCCCAATGTAGCCTTGCTGACCCCCAACGCCGTAGCAGTGGCCGTCAACCCCTGGTCGTTAATCATCTGAGGAAGTAGACGCTCCAGGGGCTGACCGTTGTGGTCCCGCTCCACCTTCTCCATAAGCTTGGTCCGTCTCGCCATATCCCCCTCCTCCAAAAAGGGTGAGCTACGACATTACCAAGAGTTTAGGAGATTGTCAAGACTAGTGATGCGCTTTGTGTTAGAACAATCTAAGACATTTCTAAGAAAAGGTCGGGTTTCTACAGAATATACGGCAGTTCCCCTAAGCGATCCTCCTGGAGACTCGGCCTCGACTCCTTTTCGTTGACGCTCTTACTCACCCGTTGGTACACTCGGAGTCAGCCATTCCCTCAAGGTAACTACATGGGATCCCTGGAAAAAGAGCTTCTGGAGCTGATAGCTGAGGTCTATGACACCCTCGGATGGCCGGGTGTGGTCGCGCTTATGGCTGTAGAGAGCGTCTTCTTCCCTATTCCCAGCGAGGCGGTCATGCCCTTGAGCGGCTGGATGCTTATCGCAGCCAAGGGGCACAGCGCCTGGCTCGTCCTTCTGGCGGGATTCTACGGCGCTCTGGGGAGCCTTATCGGTGCGGTGATCATCTACGCCATCGGCGCTTGGGGTGGGCGGCCAATGCTTGAGCGATATGGCAGGTATGTGCTCATTACCAGCGCTGACCTGGACACAGCGAACCGCTGGTTCGACAAGTACGGCACCTGGGCTGTTTTCCTGTCCCGGCTCGTCCCGGTTGCGCGAAGCCTCATCAGCCTCCCCGCCGGCGTCACTCGCATGTCCCTGATACCCTTCATGCTGCTCACCTTTGCGGGCTCCTTCATCTGGTCCCTTGGCCTTGCCTACGCGGGCTACCAGCTGGGCGAGAACTGGGAGAGCATCCGGAACATCATGCGGCCCGTGGAGATCCCTATCCTGATCGCGGTGTTGCTGCTGGTTGCATACTACGTGTACCGACATGTCCGTCAACTCAGGGCACATCTCAAGGATTCCAGTGATACGGAGACCGAGAGGCACGTCCCTTGACCCTCTACTTGGGCTCTTGCTATAGTCGAAGGGAGTTTAAAAGCCCCAGTAGCTCAGAGGATAGAGCGGCTGCCTTCTAAGCAGCGGGTCGCGGGTTCGAATCCTGCCTGGGGCGCCAAGCAATTCATCGCTTGGTCAGATGCTAACCGCGCGTACTCCTTACCCTGCTGTCGTCGCTCAGCAGCGCAACGATGCCCTATTCTACAGACAATGCTGTGAGGAGAAGCTCTATGGAGCCGTTTGAACTGACCGTTTCCCAGGCCACACGAATGATCGCCAGTGGGGAGCTCTCACCGCTCACCCTTATGGAGTCGCTACTGGAACGTATTCAGCAGATGGAGCCGCTGCTGAAGGCATGGGTCACGCTGGACAGAGAGGCCGCCATGGACGCGGCTCAGGCATCGGAGAGGGATCTTCTTCGGAGTGGCCCACGAGGGCTCTTGCATGGTATTCCTGTGGGCATCAAGGATATCTTCTACACTGCGGGGGTCAAGACCACGGCATGCTCGGACGTGTACGCAGACTTCATGCCCACCTACGATGCTACCTGTGTAGCCAAGCTGAAGGCGGAGGGGGTTATTGTGCTGGGTAAGACAGTGACCACTCCCTACGCCGCCAGCGACCCCTCCCCTACTGTCAACCCTTGGAATCCTGAGCACACTCCGGGGGGCTCCAGCAGCGGCTCCTCGGTTGCAGTTGCGGCCCGCATGTGCCCGGTGGCACTGGGCTCGCAGACTGTCGGGTCCACTCTACGACCGGCGGCCTACAACGGCATCGTGGGGCTCAAGCCGACATATGGGCGTATCAGCATTGTGGGCGTGATGCCCCTTGGCTGGTCACTGGACACCGTGGGGATTCTTGCCAGAAGCACGGAAGACGCCGCCCTTCTGCTCCAGGCGATGGCTGGCCACGATCCCTACGACCCCGCCTCCTCTACAGAGCCAGTCCCTGACTACCGCAAGGGGCTTGATCTGTTGGACCGCCCTCCACACATAGGCCTGGTGCGCGACTTCTTCTACGAGCGTGCCTATAAAGAGGTTCAGGCCCATACCGACGCCATTGCCCAGCTCCTTTCTGAGGCTGGGGCTGTCATCCATGAGATGAATCTTCCTGCAAGTTTCATCGGTAACGAAGCGGCGGGCAACGTGACATTCAAGGTAGAGGCTGCGGCGGTCCATGAGGTTGAGTTCAGAGCGGGCCCACACCGTTATCCTCCACTGATCCGCGCCATGATCGAAGAGGGCATGGAGATATCGGCTGTGGAGTATGCCCGGGCCCAGCGGACCCGGGCCGAATTCCGGAGGGATATCAAAGAGACGCTGGGCAAGGTAGATGTTCTTCTGACCCCCAGCACTCCCACTTCAGCTCCCCGAGACCTGGCCACCACGGGAGAGAAACACTTCCAGGGGCCATGGACCACGGCGGGCCTACCCTGTATCAGCCTTCCTTCTGGCCTGGATAGCTTTGGGCTACCGCTGGGAATCCAGCTGGTCGGCACCTGGTACGCAGAAGCTAGGCTGCTTGCCGTCGCAAACTGGTGCGAGACGGCCCTGGGCCCTGTACCAGCCCCACCAGTGGACTGAGCGGCCTAAGCAAGATTCCATTGGCGGCAGGTACGGGTTGGCGTATAATACTGCAGTCGGGGTGTGGCTCAGCATGGCAGAGCGCTACGTTCGGGACGCCGACGTTGACATTACCACCATAATATAACCGCAGGATTTCCCGAAAATCGGGGTGTGGCTCAGCATGGCA
>JAPUKM010000266.1 GCA_027295645.1 Chloroflexota bacterium
ACCTTGGCCTCGAAATTGCCGTCCTCGCCCGCGGCGTCCGCGGGCTTGTAATGGATATAGAAGAAGTCGTGTTCCTGATGGTGCCGCTCCAGGGTATAAAGTTCATCGTCAAAGGTCCTAACGGTCTGAATCACCTCCATACCCATGATGCGCGCAAGGCCCCGGTACATGGGGTAGGCGGCGATGGCGGCGGGTGACAGGTTGTAGGTCACGCCCATGGATGGGAGCTGCGGGAGCATGGAGAAGCCACGAAGCAACACCATGTTGGCTCGCTCCCTGCCATGCAGCGCTTCGGCGGCGCGGCGCACAAACAGGTTTGCACCCTCGGCGGTCGTCTGGGCATCGGGGGCCAGGGCCATCGCGGTAAGGGGTGCCTCTCCCGTGCGCTGCGGGTCGGTCTCGGTCAACCTGTCGCTCAGGCCGTCGCCTCGCATCAGAAGCACGAACCGGTGATCCTGCACGGGCAGGACGGAGATACCCACGCCAGGCACCTCAATAGCATTCAGGATTTCACAGAGGGGACCGGTCTCCTCTGTAGGGATACGCCCTGCCCTGCGATCTACCAACAGCCCATCGGCATCTACGGTGCAGAAGTTGCCCCTGGCGGCCACATCGCCATCACTGATGAGGGCGTTGATACCGAGGGCCTCCAACACGCCGCGGCCGATGAAGTATTTCAGCGGATCGTAACCAAAGAGCGCCAAGTGTCCCGGACCGCTGCCCGGGGTGATGCCGGGCAGCACCGGGATGGTCTTGCCACAGGCACTCTCCCTGGCTAATCGGTCCAAATTCGGCAGGTTGGCAACCTCCAACTCGGAGCGTCCGGTATCCGGATGAGGGACGCCCCCCAAGCCATCCACCACCAGCATGACGATCCTGGTGGAGGTGGCGACACATAGCTCCCTTATCCCTGGAAGATCGATCATGCGACCTCCTTGTCCAGCAAAACGGCGATACCAGGCAGCTCACGGCCCTCCAGGAACTCCAGTGATGCTCCACCACCGGTAGAAACGTGGGTCATCCGGTCAGCCAGGCCCATGACCGCCACCGCTTCAGCAGTGGAGCCGCCACCGATAATGGTGGTGGCATCCGTCAGGTTTGCCAGGAGATTAGCAATTGCGGTTGTTCCTTCAGCAAACCGTTTGTACTCCATGACACCGAGGGGGCCGTTCCAGAGAATGGTACAGCACTTACGCAGCCTCTCTTGAAACGACTGGACGGTCTGTGGGCCAATGTCCATGATGTGCCATCCGTCGGGGATCTGATCGACAGACACAACCTTGCTGGGCGACTCGGCGGAGAAGGTTTCTGCGACTACAACATCCTGGGGGAGGCCAAAGCTAATTCCAAGCTCCTCCGCTTGGTGGAGGATTCCGGCTGCCAGATCCACTTTGTCCTTCTCCAACAATGACGCCCCTACTGGATGCCCAATAGCCCGCAGGAATGTGGCTGCCATCCCGCCACCTATGAGCAGCCCATTCACGCGGGGAAGCAGATGCTCCAATACGCCGAGCTTGTCGCTCACCTTTGCTCCACCCATCACAGCGCACAACGGCCGCCTGGGATGCTCCAGGGTACGGCCCAGCATCTCAATCTCCTGCTCCATGAGGAGGCCCGCCACGGCGGGCATATAATGGGCAACGCCCTCAGTGGAAGCATGGACTCGATGGGCGGTGCCAAAGGCGTCGTTGACGTACACCTCGGCAAGGGAGGCCAGAGCACGGGCAAAGGCCGTGTCGTTCTCCTCCTCCTCCTGATGGAACCGCAGGTTCTCAAGGAGAAGGAGCTGACCGGGATTGAGGGCGGCTATCGCCTCCTCAACCTCGGTCCCTATACAGTTACGGGTAAATGCCACGGGCTGCCCCAGCAGCTGTTCCAAGCGCTGGGCCACCGGTTTCAGGGACAGGCCGTCTACCACTCTGCCGTTGGGGCGGCCCAGGTGGGAGCACAGGATAATCCGAGCGCCACGCTCACGAAGGTAGTGCAGTGTAGGAAGGCCGGCGCGGATTCGGCCATCGTCGGTGATGGTAGTCGTGTCGGGAGCGAAGGGCACATTCAGGTCTGCACGCACCAAGACTCGCTTCCGGGTGACATCTATATCTCGTACCGTCTTCTTGTTCACAAAAGCTCTTTTGGGTGTGCGCTAGGGATCCTGATGTGTCAGGTGCTGCGCGATACGTTCAAGATCGCTTCGGCCGCCAGGTGAGATGTCCAGGCCGTTCAGCCGGTCGAGAGCGCGATTCAGCAGACGCTTCATCGTGTTGTGAACATACGTCCTAGCATCCGCAGTATCCAGGATTTCTACTATCTTCACCAGGTCTGACGCCTCCAGAACCCGCTTAAAGTAGATGTTGCCCAGGGCACGCTTCTGGCTGATAGACCCCTCTTCAAAGACGTAGGCAACGGGTAACGTCTTCTTTTTGTTGAGGAGACCAGACCCCATTGTTTCTCCAATTGTCGCCTCTCCCCATAGCACCTGAGCGTCCTCCTGTATCCGAGAGGCGACAGCTATGTCCTCCCCGAACTCGCGTAGCCCCCGAGCCGTCTCCGGAGAGGCGGAGGCGGAGAGAACTCCCAGCTCTAGGGCACAGCCCATCAGTGCCCCTACCTTCTCCCGCACCATCCGGAGATAAGAATCCACGGTAACATCCACCCGCTCCTGATAGACCAGGTCCACGTGGATGCCTTCACACACTCGAAGACAGGCGACATCCAGCATCTGTACGGCCTTCAGGGCGGTGTCAAGCGGCATCCCGCGTTCCGCAGATGCCATGATGGACAAGCGAGCAAGGGCGTGAAAGGCGTCACCAACGTTGATAGCCTGTCCGGGGCCCCAGACCCACCATACCGTTGGCCTGTTGTATCGCTCCTGGCTACCTTCCTGGACATCGATATGAACTTGGAAGAAGTTGTCCACCAACTCCAACGCGGCCGCCATGGAGAGTGCCGCCTCCGGCTGGCCACCTACCGCCTGGCAAGCAGCAAAGCAAAGGGCTGAATACTGCCGGGGGTACTCTACCGAGTGATCGATGGGCACGCTGTGCTCGTCCAGCCAGCCCATCTGGTACTCCATGAGTCGGAAGAGGGGAAGCGAGTGCTCGGCGAAGATTGCACGCAGGGCATCTTCAATTGTGCCCCTCTGCTCGGGGAGTATCAGCGGTAGAACCACGTTTTCTCCTAACGGTTGAACCGGCCCGCCATTACCGTGGCTATTCGCATGGGACGGCTATGCTACAGCCAGCTCTTCGCCCAGCTCTGCCAGATAATCACGGATGTCATCTTCACCCACGGCTCCCTGGCGGATGAGCACCGGTATCGCACCCGTAACGTCCAGGATAGTGGACTCGATCTGTCCGGGAACGGGTCCCCCTTCCACGATCATGTCTACACGTGTGCCAAGCCTGCGTTGCGCCTCCTCACCAGTCACTGCGGAAGGCTGGCCAGCCAGGTTGGCGCTGGTGCCCGTGATAGGACGACCGAGTCCGCGAGCAAGCTCTCGGGGCACAGGATGGTCTGGAACACGCACGGCCACGGTGTCTCGGCCACCGGACACAAGGTCGGAGATCATCGCACTACGGCGCACCACCAGGGTCAGGGAGCCGGGCCAGAAATTCCGGGTCAGGCTCCAGACCACGTCTGAGAGGTCACCGGCCACAGCACCAAGCTCACCTGTCTCTGCCAGGAGTAGCGGCAGGCCCATCCCCACGGGCCTGCCCTTCAGATCGATAATGCGCCGCACCGCCGCGGGCGACTCGATGTCGGCTCCCAGACCGTACACCGTATCGGTGGGGTAGGCGACGACACCTCCGCTCCGGAGTACACGGACACCCTCTTCTATGTTGTCCGTCCGGACGACGAGATTTTCAAGAGCAGAACTGCCCATATTCGCTTCCTATGGAACCTTGACTGAGTATATCATAGGAGCTACAGTCAGATAATCGGGGCAAACGGCGACAAGGAGGGCCACCAGACCGCTCATGGGGAAGGACGTCTCTCCAAAGAAGTTGCGGGGTCGTAAAACGGGTGAAAGTCGTCGCGTGGCAACCAGCGACGACATCGAGGTCTCCACGTATCTGGAGATCGCCAAGGAGATAGGAGGGCAGCTGCCCCTCCCTGAGGGCACCCGCGAGACTCAGAGCGAAGCCATTATTATCGTCGACTTCGGTTCACAGTATAGCCGGCTCATTGCCCGGCGTGTCCGGGAATGCGATGTGTACTGCGAACTGGTGCCCCACACCGCTTCCTGGGAGAGCATCGCGGCGCTGAACCCCAAAGGGGTCATCCTGTCCGGTGGTCCGGCCAGCGTCTATGAATCTGACGCTCCTCTGGCCCCCGCCTGGGTGTACCAGCAGGGACTGCCGACGCTGGGCATCTGCTATGGAATGCAGGTGCTGACGCACCAGCTTGGAGGCAAGGTCGCCAATGTGACCAGTCGCGAGTACGGGCATGCGGTCCTGCGGCAAAACAGGACAGACCATCCCCTCTTTGCTGATCTGCCCCAGGAGATACCGGTGTGGATGAGCCACGGCGACCGAATTGAGGAGCTGCCCCCCGGCTTCGAGACCCTGGCCTATACGGAGAATTCTCCGATAGCCGCTATGGGCAACGACGGGATGGTTGGCGTTCAGTTTCACCCTGAGGTGGTCAATACACCACAGGGACGGGAGATCCTCTCCAATTTCCTCTACAAGGTGTGCGGCTGCAAAGGCAGCTGGACCTCTGGGAACTTCGTGGAAGCTTCCAT
Source organism: Chloroflexota bacterium (assembly GCA_027295645.1). GTDB lineage: Bacteria > Chloroflexota > Dehalococcoidia > Lucifugimonadales > JAPUKM01 > JAPUKM01. The sequence continues at coordinate 4,745 of JAPUKM010000266.1, forward strand.
TCAGCGGATCCGTGAGCAGGTGGGCGATGGCCGGGTGGTGTGCGCGCTCTCGGGTGGGGTCGACTCGGCGGTGGTGGCCACGCTGATACATCGTGCGGTGGGCGATCAGCTCACCTGTATCTTTGTCAACAACGGGCTGCTGCGTCGTGAGGAGCCGGAACGGGTGCTCCGCACCTTCAAGCGCAACCTCAAAATCAACCTGGTATACGTGGATGCACAAGAGCGGTTCCTGCGCCGCCTGGAGGGGGTCACCGATCCCGAAGAGAAGCGGCGGGTGATAGGAGAGGAGTTCATCCGGGTCTTCGAGGATGAGGTTGAGGAGCGACTGGGAGATGTGGGCTTCCTGGCCCAGGGCACCCTGTATCCAGACGTGATTGAAAGCCAGACGCCGGAGAACAAGGCTGCGAACAAGATCAAAACTCACCACAACGTGGGGGGCCTGCCAGCCACTATGACCCTGAAGCTGGTGGAGCCATTGCGTTACCTCTTCAAGGATGAGGTCCGAGAGGCCGGTCTCTCCCTGGGACTTCCCGAGGAGATGGTGTTCCGCCAGCCCTTCCCGGGGCCGGGTCTGGCGATCCGCATTCTGGGAGAGGTGACCCAGGATAGGCTGGACATCCTCCGGGGCTGCGACTGGGTTGTCATGGACGAGATAAAGGCGGCCAACCTGTACCACCAGCTCTGGCAGAGCTTCGCCGTGCTCACCGACACGCGGACCGTCGGTGTGATGGGCGACCAGCGCACCTACCAGCACGTCGTCGCGCTGCGGGCCGTGA
>JAPUKM010000267.1 GCA_027295645.1 Chloroflexota bacterium
GAGACCCCCGCAGAAGAGCCGGTCGCTGATGCACCCGCTGAGGAGGCACCGGTCGCCGAGGAAGAGACCCCCGCCGAAGAGCCGGTCGCTGATGCACCCGCTGAGGAGGCACCAGCGGCTGAGGAAGAGCACGAAGAAACGGATTCACCCAAGGAAGAGGAAAAGAAACAGTGATCCAGACATACTCACGGCTCACCGTGGCCGATAATTCAGGGGCCAAGGTGATCATGTGCATCAACGTCCCGGGTGGCACCGGAAAGCGGTACGCGCGGGTGGGTGACGTCATCGTCGCCACGGTCAAAGAGGCCGTCCCCGCCGCACCGGTAAAGAAGGGCGAAATTGTCAGAGCGGTGGTGGTCCGGACGGCCCAGACCTATCGCCGGTCGGATGGCTCCCACATCCGATTTGACGACAACGCTGCGGTGATCCTCACCGAACAGCAGACGCCCCGTGGAACCCGTATCTTTGGACCGGTGGCCAGAGAGCTGCGTGACAAGAATTACATGCGCATTGTATCTCTGGCACCAGAGGTGATTTAGAATGGCTCTCCGTATCCGCGAAAACGATACCATTGAGGTGCTAATCGGTAAGGACCGGGGCCGCCGAGGTAAGGTACAGCGGGTCATGCCTCGGGAGAGTCGCGTTTTGGTTGAGGGGATGAATATGGTGAAGCGCCATCAGCGCGCCACAGATGCCGCGCGACAGGGGGGGATCATATCAAAGGAGACTCCTTTGCAACTATCAAATGTCCGCCTGGTGTGCACTCAGTGCAATACGGGCGTACGGGTCGGGTTTCAAATATTGGAGGATGGACGAAAGGTCAGGGTCTGCCGCTCATGCCAGCAGATGATAGACATGTAAAGGACGAGCCCAAGGGGGAGCGGCGCCAAGAACGCAAAGAGCGCGGCGGCGACGACCAGGGCCGGGCTGCCGAAAGGCAAGCCCCGGCGTCGCCACGCCCCGTGCCACGTCTCCTGGAGCGGTACCGGGCCGAGATAGTCCCATCCCTCCAGCAGGAGTTCGGCTACAAGAACCCTATGGAGATCCCAAAGCTGTCCAAAGTGGTGCTGAACGTCGGACTGGGGGAGGCCCTGGTCAACGCAAATGCTCTGGATGCGGTCACCCGGCAGCTGGCGATCATCAGCGGTCAAAAGGCAGTGACCACCAAAGCAAAGAAGTCCATAGCCGCGTTCAAGCTCAGGGAGGGGAACACCATAGGAGCGATGGTCACTCTGCGGTCTCACCGTATGTACGAATTTGTCGACCGGATGATCAATGCCGCCCTACCGCGAATCCGCGACTTCCGCGGGATGTCCCGGACCGCCTTTGATGGCCGCGGAAGCTATTCGATGGGGATCCGGGAGCAGGTTATCTTCCCGGAGATAGATTACAACCAGGTAGACAAGATACGAGGATTTCAGGTGACCCTGGTGACTACGGCCAAAACAGACCAGGAGGCGTTCCGCCTGCTGGAGCTGCTGGGCATGCCGTTCGCCCGCGTCGAAGAGGCGGCCCGCGTCTGAGGTTAAATTTGCTACAGTGCTATGATGAGAGAATAGAGGTTAGCGGTGGCTAAAAGCGCTAAAATACAGAAGTGGCTGCGGCAGTTGGAGAAGCCAAAGTACGCGGTGCAGTACCACAATCGGTGCTACAGGTGTGGCAGGCCCAGGGCCTACATCCGCCATTTCGGGCTGTGCCGTATCTGTTTTCGTACCAAGGCGTTGGAAGGTGATATCCCCGGTGTACGCAAGGCAAGCTGGTAAGTGATCTTATGACTCATTCTGATCCTATAGCCGATATGTTGACTCGCATTCGCAACGCCCTCATGGTGGGGCGCGAATCGGTTACTGCTCCAACCTCCAAGATGAAGGTGGCCATTGCCAAGATATTGAAGGAGGAGGGGTTCATCTCCGACTACGAGCTGGTGCAGAGTCCACCCCAGGACCAACTCCGGGTCCACCTCCGCTACCACGACAAGAACACACCGGTCATCAACGGGCTGAAGCGCATAAGCAAACCCGGTCTCCGTATCTATGTGGAGAAGCGGGAGATTCCACGCTTCTATGGTGGCCGTGGCCTTTCAATCATATCTACTTCCAAGGGTCTCATGACCGGCCAGGAGGCCTGGCGACACGGTGTTGGAGGAGAGCTCCTCTGCTACGTGTGGTAGGGAGCGAAATACGATGTCAAGGATAGGTGAGGCCCCCATTTCTCTGCCCGGCGGTGTAACGGTAACCGTTGAGCCGGAGTTGGTTGCCGTTAAGGGGCCGCGAGGAGAATTGAGCCAGAGGGTGAACTCCGCGATATCCGTGGCGGTGTCCGACGGCGTGATCAATGTCTCCCGTCCATCGGATTCCCGCCAGCACCGGTCTCTGCACGGCCTCACCAGAAGCCTGGTGGCCAACATGGTCGCCGGAGTCACGGAAGGGTTCAAGAAGACGCTTGATCTGGTGGGCGTAGGATACCGTGTCCAGCAGTCCGGACAGGACATTGTCCTACAGGTTGGATTCTCCCACCCGGTAAACATCAAGCCGCTTCCCGGTGTCACTCTGGAGGTGGAGAGCAACAACCGCATCCACGTAAGTGGCAACGATAAGCAGGCGGTGGGCCAAGTGGCCGCCCAGATCCGCAAGGTGCGGCCTCCCAACGTCTACACAGGGAAGGGAGTGCGCTACTCCGACGAGAAGGTACGACTGAAGCCGGGTAAGAGCGCAGCGAGAGCGAGTTAACATGGCACGACTTGTCACCAGACTAGAGAAACGAGCTGCTCGACACCGACATGTGCGCAGAAAGGTGCATGGGACAATCGAGCGCCCGCGGCTCAGCATCTTTCGCAGCCTGAGACATATCTATGTCCAGGTCATAGACGATGAGACCGGCCACACACTGACGGCAGCATCCAGCAAGGAGCCGGATGTCGCTGCACTGGCCAGCGGCCCTGGCAAGAAACAGGTGGCCCATGTGGTGGGGACGACGGTTGCCCAGCGGGCGATCAAGGCCGGGGTGACCCGTGGCGTGCTCGACCGCGGCGGTTACAAATACCACGGTCGTGTCAAAGCACTTGCGGAAGGCGCAAGAGAGGGAGGGCTGGACTTTTGACTAATTGGCAGCCCCAGCAATTTGGACAGGACTCAGAGGCCGATGGGGCACTCCGAGAAAAGGTTGTGAAGATCAGCAGGGTGGCCAAGGTGGTTAAGGGCGGTCGCCATCTCAGGTTCAACGCCCTCGTGGTGGTGGGAGACGGCCAGGGCCGTGTGGGGATTGGCCTTGGCAAGGCAGTCTCGGTGCCGGATGCGGTGCGTAAGGGGCGGACCATCGCCCAGCGAAACCTGGAGACCGTGCTGCTGGAGGGAACGACCATACCCCATGCCGTGATCGCCAAGCACGGAGCATCGATAATCCTGGTGAAGCCCGCTCCAGCGGGAACGGGGATCATCGCCGGCTCCTCGGCGCGGGCTGTCCTGGAACAGGCTGGCGTAAAGGATGTGGTAACCAAATCATTGAAGAGCCAGAACCCGGTCAACGTGGTCCAGGCCACTATGAAAGCGCTCCTGGCGCTTCGCGATCCGAAAGAGGAGCTGGCCAGACGGAAGGGACTCTCCAAGGCCGATGTCCAGGAGGATGAGGCGAAGTAATCCCTCTCTTCACGAGCATGAAACAGCATGAACTGACACCCAATCCCAGATCCCGACGCCCTCACCGGCGCGTGGGTCGAGGTGACGGCAGCGGCCGGGGCAGCTACTCGGGCCGCGGCATGAAGGGCCAGAAGTCCCGCAGTGGAGGCGGGGTGCGGCTAAACTTTGAGGGTGGACAGCTCCCCATGACCAAGCGGATGCCCATGCTGAGGGGATTCACGAACATCTTCCGTCAGGAGTATGCCGAGGTGAATTTGGAGCGGCTGGCGGGATTCCCTACCGGTAGCCGAGTGACTCCCCAGGAGCTGAAGGACAAGGGAATTCTGAAGAATCTGAAGCGGCCTGTCAAAGTCCTGGGCAACGGGAAGCTGGAGGGACCGTTCACGGTTGTAGCTCACCGCTTCTCTAAGGCGGCCCGGGCGGCTATTGAAGCCGCCGGTGGCTCAGTGGAGCAGTTGTAACCATGCAAGCACCCACCGCCCGCACTCAACAAGCGCCATCGCGACCTGCCCTGATACAGGCCGTCATCGACTCTTTCCGTATCCCGGACCTGCGGGCCCGTATCCTGTTTACCCTGGGCGTCATGGTGCTGTTCCGATTCCTGGCCCATGTGCCGGTGGTCAGCATTGACTCCGCAGCCATTCGGGACATCTTTGAACAGAACCAGCTGTTGGGATTCCTGAACCTGTTCAGCGGTGGTGGCCT
>JAPUKM010000268.1 GCA_027295645.1 Chloroflexota bacterium
CGCGGCATGAGGGTGGAGCGGCTGGAGGATATCTCCGAGGCGGTCCGGGAGGCCATCGGGGGGCAGCGGCCCACGGTGGTGGAGGTGGAGGTGGCGGACGGGGCGCTGACACCGCCGTACTACATGACGCCGCCGCCATAGGTAGCAGTAGCGGCCGGAGTACCACCAGACTGGAGAAGACCGGAAAAGCGAGGGGACCCATGGCACTATTCGGAAAACGCGGCAGGATCGGAGTGATCGAGCTGTTCGGTATGATCGGCCCGACGGTACAGTCGTCGGTCTACTATCAGCTACTGGACAGACTGGAGCGCAGCTCGCGGGTGGGGGTGGTCCTGCTGGACATCGACTCGCCTGGGGGCGCGGTGGCGGCGTCGGAGAGCCTCTTCGCCAAGGTGGACCGAATTCGCCAGAAGAAGCCGGTGGTCGCGTTTGTGCGGGGCTCCGGCACCTCCGGGGCGTACATGGCCGCCTCGGCGGCCACCAGGATAGTGGCGCTGCCGAGTGCTATCGTCGGCTCCATCGGCGTCATCTCGCTGAGGCCGGTGGCCGCCGAGCTGCTGGAGCGCGTGGGCATCAACATCTCCGTCAGCAAGAGCGCACCGCTGAAGGACATGGGGGCGTTCTATCGCCAGCCCACGGAGGAGGAGGAGCAGAGGCTCCAGGCGATCATCGACCAGCTGTACGAGGCGTTCGTCCAGCGGGTGGCCCGGACGCGGAACCTGGAGGTGGAACGTGTCCGTAGCCTGGCCACCGGCGAGGTGTTCACGGGCGTGCGGGGCAAGGAGCTGGGTCTGGTGGACGAGCTGGGCGACTTCGACGACGCGCTGGACCTGGCGGCGGAGCTGGGCGGCGTGCCCCGAAAGATGGCCTACGTGCGACCGCCGCGCACGATGCGGCAGCGGGTTGCGGGGCGTTTCGCCGCGTGGGCCATGGAGAGCCTGGCGGAGGAGGGGTACGGTGCTTCAGGGCAGCGGCTGTGGTATTTGTGAGGGGCTAAACACTCCATACCTCACCCACCCTTCGACATGTAGGGGCGATTCATGAATCGCCCCTACCCATTGTGCTCAAGATTCGGTGGCCTGGTCCTTACCCTTGGCCTCCTGCCACAGCGCCTCCTTCTGCTTCAGGGGCAGGTCGGCGAAGGCCAACGACCGCTCACTGGCGAGGCGCTCCATCTCAGCGAAACGCTGGGTGAAGCGGCCGTTGGCCCGGCGGAGGGCGTCCTCCGCGTTGACGCCCATCCAGCGGCCCACGTTGACCAGGACCATGAGCAGGTCGCCGAACTCCTCGGCTCTCCTGTCGTCGGTGGACGCCTCCCGTATCTCGCCTATCTCCTCGGCCACCTTCTCAAGCACGCCGTCCATCTCCTCCCACTCGAAGCCGGCGGTGGCGGCGCGGTCCTGGATGAGCTGGCTGTGGGCCAGGGCGGGCATAGCGGGGGGCACACGGCCCAGGATGGACTGGTCCCCCTTCTCGCGGCGCTTCAGCCTCTCCCAGTTGGCCTCCACCTCCCGTGCGTCCTTGACTTTGGTGTCGCCGAAGACGTGTGGGTGTCGCCGCACCAGCTTGTCGCGCAGGGAGGTGAGCACATCGGCGATGGCGAAGTCACCGGCCTCCCGTGCGATCTGGGCGTGGAAGAGCACCTGGAGGAGGACGTCGCCCAGCTCCTCGGCCAGCCTCTGTGGGGCCTCCTGGTCGATGGCTTCGAAGACCTCGTGGGCCTCCTCCAGGAGGAACCGCTTGAGGGAGGAGTGTGTCTGCTCCCGGTCCCAGGGGCAGCCGTCCGGGGAGCGAAGGCGCTCCAGCAGCGCCACCAACTCAGTGAAATCCGCCTGTAGACTGGAGTCGCTCATGGTCCCTCCTTGTGGCGATTATAGGAAGCGCCCCGCGGCTTGACAACCGGAAAGGCTCCTCCTACCATCCTTCGTAGAGGCATATCTGTGAGTTACGTCCGTAAGGCTTTAGCTGGCCTCTTCATTGCGGCCATCCCCCTGTTCCTGATTGCCAGCAATGTGCGCTGGGCCTTCAATACTGCCGGCATTTACGAGCTTGGATTCACCCGGCACAACGTGGCGGCGACCACCGGCCTATCCGACGACCAGCTCTCCAGGGCCGCTGTGCAGATTCGCGACTACTTCAACTCGGATGAAGAGGACCTGCACATACCGGTGGACTTTGGCTCTGGGCCGCAGGAGCTGTTCAACGCTACGGAGACCGAGCACATGGGGGACGTCAAGGAGCTGGTATCGAACACGTACAGGGTCCAGGAGGGGGCGTTCCTGTTCCTGTTTCTCTTCATAAGCCTGGGATTTCTGCTCAAGGGTAGCGAGTTTACCGGCATTGTGCGCAGGCTTTTGACCTATGGAAGCGCCGCCACGGTGGTGTTGGTGCTGGCGGTGGGTCTGGTTAGCCTGGTCGCCTTCGGTCCGCTCTTCACGCTGTTCCACGAGGTGATCTTCGCCAACGACTTCTGGAAGCTGGACCCCAGGACATCCTTTCTTGTGCGGATGTTTCCCTTCAACTTCTGGTTGGAGACCACCATCATTCTCGCGCTGGCCTCTGTGGCGGAGGCGGGGGCGATTGTGGGGCTGATGACAGCTATTCGATGGTGGCATCAGTGGCGGCGAAGGGTGGCTCAGAGCAGGGTGCCGCGGTACGTCTAGGGGGTCTCGACCGTCCTCTAACGGGTAGAAGAGTAGCCGACTATCTAGATGGCGCAGCCGCAGGACCCTCCGGCGGCACAGGCGCATCCGGGTCCAGCCAGCGAGGCTACGTCGCCTCCGGCGCTCATGCTGAAGGCCGCGAAGACGGAAAGCACCCGCTCACCCGGCGCGTTGCAGGTGGGGCACTCGGCCATCCGGCCGTCGGACATGGGTCGCAGCCTCTCGAACTTGACGTTGCAGTCCGGACAAACGTACTCGTAGACGGGCATGGTGCTCCTCCTCGTGTATCCACATCCAGCATATCCAGGGGCCGGGGATGCGTCAAGCTGGCTTTCGGGCTGGCTAGCTGTCAACCGAGGCGGTGTAAACGTGATCGCCGCCAGCCCTACTCAAGGTCGCCCCAGGTGGGGCCGACCTTGAGGTCGATCTTCAGAGAGACCGACAGCTCCAGGGCCGAGGGCATCAGCTCCAGGACGGTCTCCTTCATCAGGTCCATCTCCTCGGGAGGCACCTCGAAGATCAATTCGTCGTGGACCTGAAGGAGCATCCGGCTCTTGAAGCCGCGCTCGGCCATCCTGTCGTGGATACGGACCATGGCGATCTTGATGACATCCGCGGCGCCGCCCTGCACCGGCATGTTGATGGCCATGCGCTCCGCCGCCTGTCGCACGTGAAAGTTGGACTGCCTGATCTCCGGGAGGTACCGCCTGCGGCCCAGGATGGTCTCCACGTAGCCCTGCTCCCGGGCGTGTTGCTTGGTCGCCTCCACGTAGTCGCTGATGCCCGGGTACCGTCCCAGGTAGCTCTCGATGAAGGCCGCTCCCTCTTTGACATCAAGGTCCGTCTGCTTGGCGATGCCGTGTGCGGAGAGGCCGTAGATGATGCCGAAGTTCATCACCTTGGCTATGCGACGCATGTCCGGCGTCACCTCTGCGGGGGGTACGCTGTAGACCTGGGCGGCGGTGGCAACGTGGATGTCCTCGTCCCTCTGGAAGGCGGCAAGCAGGCCGGGGTCCTGCGAGAGGTGGGCCAGGACGCGGAGCTCCACCTGGGAGTAGTCGGCGGCGAGGAGCTGCCAGCCGGGCTCGGCCAGGAAGGCCCTGCGCATCTCCCTGCCCAGATCGGTGCGCACGGGGATGGTCTGGAGGTTGGGGTCGCTGGAGGAGAACCGGCCGGTGGCGGAGCCCACCTGGTTGTAGGAGGTGTGGACCCGTCCCGTCTTCGGGTTCACCAGGTCTGGGAGGGCGTCCAGGTAGGTGGACTTGAGCTTGGTCAGCTCGCGGTATCTGAGCACCCTCTCGACGATGGGGTTGGCGTCTCTGAGCTCCTCCAGCACCGAGGCGTCCGTGGAGAAGCCGGTCTTGGTGCGCTTGGGCTGAGGCAGTCCCATCTCCTTGAGCCGCGCCGGGGGCAGCAGCTTCTCGAAGAGGACAACGCTTAGCTGCTGGGTGGAGTTGATATTGAAAGGCTCGTCGGCCTCCCGATAGATATCCTCCTCCAGGGTGTGCAGCTCCTCTATCAGGTTGCCGGACATCTTGCGCAGCTTGCCCTGGTCCACGGTGATTCCGTTGAGCTGCATCTGCACCAGTACTGGGACCAGGGGCATCTCCACATCGGTGAAGAGCGTCTCGACGCCGTGCTTGCCGAGCTCCTCCTTCAGGAGTGTGTGGAGGCGACCGGTCATATCGGCGTCTGCGGCGGCGTAGAGGGCGGCGTCGGCGATGGGCGCCTCGGCCATGGTGATCTGCTTGGCCCCCCGTCCGATGAGGTCGGCTATGGGGGTCATCTCCACGTTCAGGAGCTGAAAGGCGAGCTGCTTGAGCCCCAGTGTGTTGTACCCGCTGAGCTGGGCGGCAACCATGGTGTCAAAGGCGACGTTGGGGACGTTGATGTCGTAGTTGCGGAGGAGGGTCATGTCGTAGGTGGCCTTGTGCGCTATCCTGTCCAGCTTCGGGTCCTCCAGAAGCGGCTTCAGGGCCTCCAGCGCTTCGCCCAGAGGGAGCTGCGTACCCTCCCGGTGCCCCACGGGGACGTAGTAGGCCAGGCCGGGCCGCGAGGAGAAGGAGAGGCCCACCAGGTCACAGTTCATGGGGTCCTGTCCGGTGGACTCAGTGTCGAAGGCGAATGTGCCATCGGAGCGCAACTCATCGACCATGGCCTCCAGGGCCTGGCGGGTGTCCACCGTCCGGTAGTCTGGCTGGTCCTGGGGCACGGTTTGCTGAGCCGGCCTGGTGTGGCCCGCCGCCTCCGCTCCGTCCTGGGCCAGGGGCAGTGCCATCTGCCCCTGGCCCAGGACTTGCTGCCCTGAAGCCTGTGGAATTCTGCCGACCATGCTGGAGAACTCCAGCTCTCGCAGCACCGCCAGCACGCTCTCCCGATCGAAGTCTCCGAACAGGGCGGTCTCCGTGTCCAACGCAACGGGCGCATCGCGGACGATGGTGGTGAGCTCCTTGCCAAGGAAGGCCTGGTCTCTGTGGGTACGGAGAAGCTCCTGGATGCGGGGCGGCGTCACCTCGTCCAGGCGCTCGTACAGCGCCTCCAGGCTGCCGAACTGCACGATGAGCTTGACGGCGGTCTTGGCGCCGATGCCGGGGACGCCGGGGATGTTGTCGGAGGTATCTCCCTGGAGCCCCTTGACGTCCGGCTGCCGCTCGGGGCTCAGGCCACCGTAGCGCTCCCGGACGGCCTGCTGGTCGTACACCCGCTCCCGCTGGATGTAGGAGTGCATCTCCACGCGGACACTCGGAGAGACGAGTTGGAGCATATCCGTGTCTCCGGTGAGGATGACCGTCTCCAGGCTCTGCGCCTCCGCCTGGCGGCACAGGGTGCCGATGACGTCGTCGGCTTCGTAGCCCTTCAACTCGAATATGGGTACGCCGAAGGCCTCCATAAGCTGACGTACGTGCGGGAACTGGGACCTGAGGCTGGGCGGCATCTCAGGGCGTTGGGCCTTGTACTCCGCATACTTGGCGTGCCGGAACACGGGGCCCGGTGGGTCGAAGGCGATGGCGCAGTGGGTGGGATGCCATGTGGCAAGGGTCTTCAGGAAGGCGTTCATGAAGCCGTAGACGCCCTGGACCTCCTCGCCGGTGGCCCGTATGGTCAGCGGCGTCTGGATGGCGGCCCAGGCCCGGTGCACGACGGCGTGGCCGTCGATCACGAGAAACAGCGGCCTATCGTGTAGGGCGGCCTGCTGGCCCTGGCTGGCTGGTCTGCGGCTGGTGGTCATGGCGGCTCCGGTGGGATGCCTCGCCATTATACTGTTGTCCGCCGGTGATGGAAGGGTGCTGCTTGACGAATTGTGTCAGCAGGCCGAGCTTGGCAGGTAGCTCTTTGCTGCCAGCGCGAAGACCGGCGGCGATAGTGAAGGACACCACCACTGCCAGGCCCGGCCTGGTAGCGGTGGTGGATGAGCGTGTATGGTGGCCGCTTACCTTGCGGGAGTCTTCTGCTGCGTGTCCAGCGCGTCAATACCGTGGCGCACGGTGGAGAGGATGCCGGAGACCTGCTGCTCCAGCTGGTAGAGGACGTCCTGGGCGTACTGATCGGACGAGGCCCGCTGGCTCTTGCCTTCGGCCTCAGTCATGTCAATGATACGCTTCGCCTTCTCCTCCGCCTCTTCGATGATCTTGGTGGCCTGATCGTGGGCCTCCTTGACCAGTTCGTTCTCCTCCACGCGGCTGCGGAACTCGCTCTCGGCAGAGGTACGGATGCGCCGGGCCTCCACCAGGGCCTGGTTCAGGAGGTCTTCCCGCCGCAGCAGGACCTCCTCCGCCTCCTTGATGTCCTTGGGGACAACAACGCGCATCTGATCAACCAGATCCGATAGCTTCTCAAGGTCGACCAGACTTCTTCGTGAGACGGGGACCTTCGTTGCTGAACCGACCACCTCTTCTAATTTATCTATAAGTGCTAGGATTTCGATGACTAACTCCTTCCGAGCCGCAAGCGCTTATACGGAGACGCGAAACCTCTCCTGCAGCGCCTCGGCCACACATTCTGGTACTAGATTGTCGATATCGCCTCCGTACCGGGCCACCTCCTTGATGAGAGTAGAGCTTACAAACGTGTATTCAGTACGAGTAATGAGGAAAATGGTGGTGAGATCTGGATGGAGATTGCGGTTCATCATGTCCATGGCGAATTCGTTATCGAAGTCGGAGATGCTCCGAAGTCCCCGGACCAAGACCGCTGCTCCGATGTCGTGAGCGAAATCTACGGTGAGCCCCGTGTACGTTTGTATCTCAATGTTCGGCAAATGCTCGGTTGAGCGGCGGCACAACTCCATTCGCTCCTGGGTGCTGAAAAGCATGTTCTTTCCCGGAGTGTCGAAGACGGCGATGATGAAACGCTCAAACATCTTCGAGGCCCGCACAGCCACATCCAGATGTCCGTTGGTCAGGGGATCAAAGCTGCCCTGATAGATCGCAATGGTCATCAAGCATCCCTGTTCGAATAGATGGAGATTGCCGTGTCGCCGTAGCGACGAGCGTCCAGCCTCTTGAGCGTCCCGTAGCTCTCCGCCAGGGCGACTCTGACGGAGTGTTCAACCGCCACAAGGCTTCCCGTCTCGATTAAGCCGGCACCGGCCAACTTGTCCATGGTTTGATCAATTCCCGGCAGTTCGTAGGGTGGGTCCAGAAGCACAACCTGGTATGGCCCGGTCAAGAACTCCAGTGCCCGCTCCACCTTTGTACGGTACAGGCGCCCAGATTCTTCAAAGCCCGCTGCTTTTTTGTTCCGTACAACAATGTCGCTTACTCTTGGGTCCGTCTCAACGAAATCGACGGAGGCGGCCCCCCGGCTGAGCGCCTCAATGCCCAGAGCGCCGGTCCCGGCGTACAGGTCAAGCACTCTGGCATCTATCACCACTGAGCCGAGCAGTTGGAAGAGGGCGCTGCGCACTCGGTCTGACGTGGGGCGCACTCTCTGAGTGCGGGGGGCTATCAGAGGGATCCCCCGGGCAACTCCTCCTGTGATCCGCACGTCTGCCTCTTCACGCTCTGACCTGAACGGCTGTTTGTTAAGGAGCCACAATAGACTCCGACAGCACACGGATGGTACATTGTTTTCGGAGATTGGTCAACCTTTTTCTTAGCCAATGTCTAAGAAATAGGCGAAGAATGAGCCAACTCCCACTATCTCCCAATGAGGCAAAGCAGACTTACAGGCCGGCGGTGTTCTTGACACTGTGGGCCACCCCGCTACAATGACCGACGTAGGTGTGTGAGGATGGGCGCAGTCCGTCTCCATGCACAAGAATTAGAGTGCTCTTTTGTTGGAGCCCCTTCCCTTTTGGGAAAAAGGAGGGCGCGTTGATAGAAACAGACCTGGTCGGACAACTGCTTAGGAGCTTGGACTCCGCCATAGAGCAGGCCAAGGCCCAAACATCTGTAGAGCGTAGCCAGATTGCCCAGGTGATTCAGAAGCAGGAGGACCTGAGAAGGTCGACCGCCACGTATCGGCAGGAGGACAGCGAGGAGAACCGCGCTCAACTTTTTGTTGACTACCATGACGCGTACCAGGCATATATCCAGCTGACCCAGGAGCTCCAGGGCGCTTTTGCTGAGTCCGCACAGGAGTATCAGCAGGCCCTTGAGGAGGCTGAGGTAGGAACAGAGTCCTACCAGCGGTCAGTAGATGAAGTTCACGCTGGGGCGGAGCCCTACTTGACGGCCGTGCAAGAGGCACAGACTGGAGCAGCACCCTTTCATCAGGCCGTGGAGGAGGCGCTGGCTGGGGCTGCGCCTTACCATGAAGCGGTAAGAGTGGCGCAGGTTGGGACGGAGACCCACCGAGAAGCGTTGAAAGAGGCGCAGGACGGTGCGCACCCGTATCACCAGAGCCTCGCGGATGCGACGACATCGGGAAACCCGGTGGCCATTAGCAAGGCCAGCCAGGCCTTGACTCAGTACTACCAGAGCGCCATCCGGTCCGCTCACCGGGCTCTGACCAACTACTACAAGGAGACCGCACAGCCAGCTTATAAGGCCGTGACCGAGTACTACCTGGGGACCGTTAAGGATGCGCAGAATGCTCTGACGGAGTACTATGCCAGCTCGGTCCAGACTGCCAACAAGGCGCTTATCCAGTACTACACAAGCAAGGTCGTTAGGGCTCAGGAGGCCCTCGACGAGTATTATGCAACGCGGATTAAAGGTGCCCAAGAGGCTCTGGATGCCTTTTGGGATGAGCATAGGCTCCCTTAGGAGCCTGGCACCCGCTGCTTTCTTGACACTCCCCAATGGCCGTTCATATACTGGCCCATGACCCTACAGCCGTGGGCCGTTAGCTCAGTTGGTTAGAGCGCAGTCCTGATAAGACTGAGTTCCGTGGTTCGATTCCACGTCGGCCCACCAATCTTGACTTTCCCACACCCAAACTTCGAAGCATTCTTTGAGGTTGCCCTTGCTCGCGTCCCTGGAAGGTAAGAAAGGACGAGTGCATCATGGCGACCATCGTATGTAAGCAGTGCCCGAAGACGTTCAAGACCGAAACCGGGTTCTCATCAACATGATCTTGCTCAAGCGAACGATAGCGTCGATCCGATTCCCCGTTTGAACAGCGACATTGAGCCACCAACGTTGTCATCGAGAATCGATGACCTGGAAGAGATGGTGGGCTTTATGTCCGAGCTGGCCTCCGGGATCACGAACGTCCAGACATTGTTAGGACTAGCCGAAGACTCGGACGAGACTATAGCGGG
>JAPUKM010000269.1 GCA_027295645.1 Chloroflexota bacterium
GCAGGAATATCCCCAACAGGACCAGCGCTACTCCTACCGCAACGCCGATGTGAGGGAAGACATCGATCAGCACCCGTCCACCGGCGGAGATCACCAGCCCGACGGCACCAAACAGAAGTACGAACCCCAGAGTCGCAATAATCGCCATAAACAGTCCGTGGGATGCGCGGGACACAGAGCTGCGAGCCTCATCGCCCAGCCCAAGGTGGTAGGCGATATACGCAGGAAGCAGGGCGAAGCCGCAGGGGTTCGCGGCCGACACCATTCCCGCGCCAAAGGCGTATCCCACGGGAAGCCACACGGCCAGACTCTCCAGCCAGGCGCTTACAGTATGCTGGATGGCTTCCAATGAAAGATCCCCTTCCTGTACTGCGTCTCCAAAGTATGCATTATTATAGTACTACGACTGTACCGGGGCTCCGGTTGCCCGCTGCAAGTGCTACTACGGAGAGATAAGATGGAGACAGGGATGCGCCCAGCTCACTATGCTCTAGCGCCCGGCTCCTGGCGGGACTATGTGACCATCCTGCACCCGCCCTACACGCTCTGGCACCTGAGCTACGTTGTCATTGGGGCGGCAGTGAGCCCAACCCTTCACCTGGATCGGCTTGGTAGCGCACTGCTTGCCTTCTTCCTTGCCGTAGGCATCGGCGCACACGCCTTGGACGAACTCAAGGGCCGTCCCCTCCGTACTGAAATCCCGGACCGAATTCTCATAGCAGCGGCAGTGGTGAGCATCGGCGTGGCAGTGGCCCTAGGCATCATTGGCAGCATTGCCATAGACCCATGGCTGCTGGTATTTACGGGGACGGGTGGCTTCATTGTTGTGGCCTACA
This sequence comes from Chloroflexota bacterium, assembly GCA_027295645.1. Lineage (GTDB taxonomy): Bacteria > Chloroflexota > Dehalococcoidia > Lucifugimonadales > JAPUKM01 > JAPUKM01. The sequence goes on from JAPUKM010000269.1 coordinate 837, forward strand.
ATTTGGAGCTGTTTGGTGGTCGGTTCCACACCGACTTCTGGTTTGCCGCAGCGTGGGGGGCATTCCCCATGCTCACTGCCTATTGGGCAAACGCTGGAAGTTTCACCGTGCTTGCAGGGATAGTTGCCGTATTGTGCTACTTGTCATCGGCTGCGCAGCGGGCCCTCAGCAGCAGGGTTCGAAGGCTGCGGCGACAAGGGCATTCCGCAGGGACCGGGGCGGTCATCGCAGGGTCGGATGAGATCAAGGCCGCGCTCGCAGTGCCGGAGCGCACCCTTCAGGCCCTCAATCTTACGGTGGTGCTGGCAGCCGCCTTGGCGCTTCTGCTTCGGTTGTAGCAATGGAGACGGAGAGCAACCAGAGGGCCCGGGTCCTGTTCAACGGTGTCGCCAAAAGATATGACCTGCTGGCCGAGGTATTCAGCCTCTGGCAGAACCGGCGCTGGAGACGGTTTCTAGTGTCTCAACTTCACGTGGAGCCTGGGCAAAGGATGTTGGACCTCTGCACGGGTACAGCCAGCGTGGCTATACACATCGCCAAGACCTACGGAGCACGGGTGATCGGTGTGGACTTGAGCGAGAATATGCTTGAGCAGGGCCGCCTCAACGTGCGCCGGCATGGTCTTGAGGACCGGGTCACGCTGGTCCTGGGCAGGGCTGAGCAGCTGGACTTTCCAGACGGCTATTTCGATGCCGTGGCGTTCACCTATCTTCTCCGATATGTGGATGATGTCGCCGCAACGGTGGCCGAAGTCGCGCGGGTACTGAAGCCAGGAGGAACCATGGCCTCCCTGGAGTTCGCCGTACCGGGAAGGGCGATCTTCAAGGGGCCATGGCTGCTCTACACCAGGACGATACTGCCCTTGGTCACCAAGGCGATCTCGCCAGGATGGTCGGAGGTGGGCTCGTTCCTGGGGACAAGTATCTCGCGATTCTATGCCAACACCCCCACTGAACAGCTCCATCAGATCTGGCGGAACGCGGGCATCGGCCACGTCAACACGAGACTCATGAGCTTGGGCGGAGGCATGGTCATGTGGGGTACCAAGGATGAGGGAACATCTGTATCGGAATGATTGGTAGTACCATTGTGGATACCGTCCCTATGGTATACTTTAGACTCCTATTCACCACTTCTACGTTAGCAGGTAAGGCGTGGTGCCGGAGAGTTCATTCAGGTATCTACAGGGGCAAGAGATTCGGGGAGCGGCGTTCCCGATAGATGTTGGCGACATCTCATAGATCGGGAGGGGGGTATGCCCGAGAAGTATCAGAAGGAGATTGAGGACCTGCTGGATAACATCTCCAGCTTTCCACAACGACGCGCCAAAAGGAGACGGCGAAGCCTCTCTAGCGCCGTCCTGAGTGGAGTAGGAAGGTTCCTGGGCGGGCGAGGCTGGAGCATATCCCCAGGGCGCATCATGCTGGGAGCCGTCATCCTTCTGCTGATGGCCTGGTGGTTCACAACAATGTTGCCGGGGATTGCCGGCTTGGTGGCCTGGGCGGCGGTCATCCTGTTTATCCTCGGATACGCCCTTTTCTTCATCAACCCCACGAAGACCTACGAGAAGCGATGGCGTGGTGAGGCGCTGGAGCAATCTCCTTCGCCATGGTGGGCTCGATTCCGGCGCGGAGCCAAGCGGGAGTAACCTCGCCCTACCGCTCCTCCAGGCTAAACAGGGATACCGTAGCCTTTCTTAACGATATCAAGGTGAACGAAGGTTTCGGTGCGACGGATCCCCTCGGCAGCCCCGACTTTCTGTCGGAGGAAATTCCCCAGCTCCTCTGAGGAGGACATTGCTACCCAGATAAAGATGTCATAGGAGCCGGTTGTTAGAGAGACGTACTGGACCTGAGGAAGCTGAGCAAGCGTTGCGGCCACCGAGTCGATCTTATCAAGATCCGTCTGGATACCCACTAGCGCCACGGTATTGAGGCCCATCTTATGCGGATCGGGAACTCCTATCACGCGAATCGTCCCATCCTGAATCAGCCGCCGAAGCCTACGGCGGACCGTACCTTCGCTGACGCCCACATCACGGGCGATGCTTGCGTTAGAGGCCCTACCGTTTATCTGTAACAACTCGATAAGTTTTCGATCAAGATCGTCCAAGTCTTGTTACTCCATTAACAGATGTGCTTTGAATCATCATAAGTAGCATTTACGAAATCTGTCAACCAAAATCCAGATGCATTGACATTACTCCACGGCACTTACGACATGGATGCCGTTTAGGGCCATGTGGTACAGGAATATCCTGTGAAAGAGATCGCCTGGGTGGGGAAACGCCCCAACCTCCTTGGCTACGTCAATAGGCATGTCATACGTGTCTACGGCGTTGGCCGGAACAATGACCCTCTGCTCTGCAAGACCAAATGCGTTGGCCCGGAGCCGAAGGTGCATGGCCAGATGATAGGTACATAGATCCGTGCAGTCACCGACAACGATCAGGTCCTGTAGCTGCAGATGAGCCTCCAGCCACTGATCGAGGGTGGTCCCCAGTGCCGGGTGCAACGAATTCTTCTCCACTATGACGAACTCTCCGGAGAAGGGCAGCGCACGAAGCTCAGGGATGGTCTGGGACTCTTCGGTCCCACGAATACAGTGGGGTGGGAAGGAGCGGAACTCCGGCGTATCCTGATGGTGCGTGTCCTGGGCCAGAACAAACTTTCGAACCCCTGCGGAGTGGGCTCGTTGAAACAGTCTCACCACCGTAGGAACCAGGCTGGCAACTCTGGGGCTGGCCAGAGAACCCTGGCTGCAGAAGCCTACCACCATATCAGCGGAGAAGACTGCCGCCCGCTCAGGGTGCGCCAATTCCCTATCTATGGAAAAAACGGGGATCTCTTGGAACCAGCGGTCAACATGCTCCAAGAACGCCTCTCTCTGCTGTACCAGGAATGCGCTGGTCATCGCGTCCTCCTACGTTCAGGGTGAAAGAGGCTCAGGAACTGTCTGATGAAGATGGTTGCTGTAAAAGCTGTAGGATATTGCCATCGGGGTCACTGAAGGTCGCCACCCACCCTCCCCAGAGCTCCTGTTCCGGTGGCCTGATGAACGGAACTCCCTTCTCCATCAGCCGATGGTACGTCCGGTGAATGTCCGTAACCCCCAGGTTGACCATGATCCGGTACGGCTCCCTGGTCGGACCGGCAACCTGGTCATGCTTACCAAGGCTCAAGCGCATGTCTCCAAAGCGGAATGCCACGAAGTTGGGGCGGACCGAGTGAGGCTCCAGGCCCAGCGTCTCCCGGTAGAAGGCTGAAAGCCCTTCCAGATCCTCCGTCCAGATAATAACACCGGCCAGATTCTCAACCAGCGACAAGGCGCTACCCCCCTACGGTCTATTGTATTCGATAATTGTATCGGCCATCACCCTGGGATTCGACATCGTCCGAAGCTATAATCTACCCGCCGCAGCATGCAGACCTGCCTGGTGGTACGCCGCCATACAAAGAAGCGCAGAGCAGAAGGAGGTGGCTGAAGCATGTCTTCAGATACAAGCGTCCAATGGGGAATCGGCATTCCACAGCACTTCTTCAAGGGACCTGTCGACGTGGCGTTGATCCAGCGGTTCGTCGTCAGGGCTGAGGCCCTTGGGTATCACAGCCTATGGGTCCAGGATAGGGCGGCCAGCGCCGACTTCCCCATCCTGGAGCCGGTGAGTCTTCTCTGCTACGCCGCCGCCCTCACCACTCGAATCCGGCTGGGCAGCTCCGTAATCATTGCGCCGGTGCGTGACGCCCCGCAGCTCGCCAGAGCACTGGCCAACATCGACCAACTGAGCGGAGGCCGCCTCACCGTCGGGGTTGGACTGGGCAACGATAACGACTACGCCCCATACGGGCTCTCCACAGAACGGCGAGTGACCCGGCTCACCGAGGCCCTGGCGGTACTCAAGGCTCTATGGACTCAGCAATCAGTAACCTATGAGGGGGAGTTCTGGCAACTCTACAACTTCTCTATGGAGCCAAAGCCCGTCCAACAGCCGCACCCGCCCATCTGGTTCGGCGGCCGCCAGCCCTCGGCACTGAAGCGAGCCGTGCGCCACGGGGACGGCTGGATGGGAGCGGGTATGTCTTCCACCGCCGACTTCAAAAAGTCCGTCCCCTTGCTACGGAGTTACCTGGAGGAGGAGCAACGCGACCCGGCCACATTCTCCATCTCCAAACGGGTGTACATCGCCGTTGACCGGGACAGGGCACGGGCCGAGCGGCGACTCCGGGAGTTCTTCGACAATGTGTACAGCAACGCGGACAGAGGCCCGATAGTCAGCGTCTGGGGATCGCCCGACGAGTGTGTCCAGCAGCTTGGGGAGGTCCTGTCGGTGACGCCCCAACTCGTGCTGCTCAACCTGGTCTCTGATTACATGGAGCAGATGGAGATACTGGCTAAGGAGGTCATCCCCAAGCTACAATAGGTTCGCCCTGCTAGCCTCGGTGCCCGGTAGTGTAGCGGTAGCACGTCAGCCTTTGGAGCTGAAGTCCCTGGTTCGAATCCAGGCCGGGCAGCCAGTGCTATAGTGAGACCATGTTCGGCAAGAACCTGCTCTTCTACTTCGTGGCCGGCACAATCATGTCCGTCGTGGCCCAGGCCCTGGGAGCAAACATAGGCATCGTCCTTTTCGCAGGATTCATAGGGCCGCCGGTGATACTCCTGACGCTGGCGGTGATGCGGCACAACAGATGGCTCTGAGTGAGGGAACAACAGCAAGGAAATCCATGGCCACAACGAGAGAGATGACCGGAGCGGAGCGAATGCTGGCCGCATGCCACCTGCAGCCGGTAGACGCCACTCCCATCTGGTTCATGCGCCAGGCGGGGCGCTGCTTTCCAGAGTATCGGAAACTGCGAGAGAAGTACGAAATCCTCACCATTGCCAAGACTCCGGAGCTGTGTGTCCAGGTAACTCTTTTGCCGGTCAAACGGCTGCACGTTGATGCTGCGGTCATATTTGCGGACATTATGCTTCCGCTGGAGGGGATGGGCGTCCCGTTCCGCATCGAGCCGGACATCGGCCCGATAATTCCCCACCCCATCCGCACCCAGGGCGATGTGGACAAGGTGCGAGTGATCGAAGCGGAGGAGGCAACCCCCTACGTTTTTGAAGCCATCAAACTCATCGGAAAAGAGCTGGGAGACACAGCAGCCCTGGTCGGTTTCTCCGGGTCGCCCTTCACCATGGCCTGCTACATGATCGAGGGGCAACCTTCAAGAGACTATGCCCGGGCGAAGGCCCTCATGTTGGGGCAGCCTGATCTGTGGCACCGCCTCATGGATAAGGTCACAGAGGTGGTGGTCCGCTACCTCCGCGGCCAGGTGACGGCGGGCATCCAGGTGGCCCAGCTCTTTGATAGCTGGGTTGGAATACTCAGCCCCCAGCAGTACAAAGAGTTCGTCCTACCATATTCGCAGCGCATCTTTGCCGAAATGAGGGACATCGGCATCCCGACCATCCATTTCGGGACCGGCGCTGCGGCCCTTCTTGAGTTGATGGCCAGCGCGGGGAGCAACCTTATCGGAGTGGACTGGCGGGTCCCGCTGGACAGGGCGTGGAGCCAGATAGGCTATAACCGCGGTATTCAGGGAAACCTTGACCCAACCATGCTCCTAGCCCCTTTCCAGGTCACCCGGGAGGGCGCCAGGGACATTCTGGAGATGGCCGGGGGCAGACCCGGCCACATCTTCAACCTCGGTCACGGCGTTCTGCCGGATACCAACCCCGACGATCTCGCTCGGCTCGTAGAGTTCGTACACGAAGAGAGCAGTCGAAATGGACCGGGAGCACCGCACAAAACGGACCTTAATTGACGTTTATTCGCCTCGATAAGCGTTGACACCCTACGTGGAGGCCCCTAAACTAGGGGCAATCGCGAGAGGGAGGGATCTCAAATGGCGGGGGTTGACGGCGGTTGACGCCGAACTACTATTGAGTATATGGCGGATATTCTTGTCCGCCAGTTTCCCCCTTCTTTCGTTAGCCTCTTTCTTCTCTGAATTTGGGCGCCAGCCCAATTAAACGTTTGCTCCCAACTCATTTTCCAGGGATTATTTTTAGGTTTTTTCGGACGGTTAAGGATACAGAAACAATTTTAAGGGGGTGGAGCCCGTATCAGGCGCTAATTACGTAGCACGAAATTTAAGGTCGAGTTTTTGAGAAACGTACAGTTCATGGGAGGGATTCTTATGTTTGTAAGGAAAAAAGTGGCCATGGGGTTGCTAGCCAGTTTGATGGCCCTAGTCCTGCTGGCGGTTGCCTGTGGCAGCGATGATGACGAAGACGGGAGCACCGGCGGGTCAGGCGAGCCGCAGAGCGGCGGCACCCTGCGGGTAGGCATGGTCAACGACGTTTTCGACTTCGACCCACCCGTTATGGTTAATATGCCGTCGCTCGCCGGCCTCCCACATCTCTACGACAACCTGGTGATCCGCAATCCCGACGGGACCCTGCGGCCCATGCTGGCGGAGTCCTGGGAGACCAACGACGACGCCAGCCAGTGGACGTTCTATCTGCGCAAGGGCGTGAAGTTCCATCACGGCAAGGAGTTCAAGGCTGAGGACGTGATCTTTTCGATC
>JAPUKM010000027.1 GCA_027295645.1 Chloroflexota bacterium
CCGGTGCCTTCTGCCCAGCGACCTCCCTCCAGCAGAAGTCCAAGCTACTATCGGAAGATGTCGCGAGGTAGCATCGGCGGCGGACGGGTATGCCGTCGTCGAGCGGTGTGCGCCTGCGGCCAAGCGGGGCATGGATGTCTGGGGCCCGTCGGGCGACGCCCTGGAGCTGATGAAACGTGTGAAGGACCAGATGGACCCGGGGCATATCCTGAACCGTGGCCGCTACGTGGGAGGGATCTAACAGAAAATGGCTGTAGCAGCTCCACAACACGTCGGCCCCCGCGACGAGGACTTATATAAGTGCGTCCACTGCGGCCTCTGCCTCAACGTCTGCCCAACCTACCTGGAGACAGGGTTGGAGACCGAGTCTCCCCGCGGCCGCATTGCCCTGATGAAGGCGGTCCGCGAGGAGCGGGTGGGCCTCACCGACCGCGTCATCCCGCACATGGAGCTGTGCCTCCAGTGCCGGGCCTGCGAGGTGGTCTGCCCGTCGGGGGTCCCCTTCGGCCGTCTCATGGAGGCCACCCGTACCCAGATTCGCCACCGTCGTAAGGGCCCCCTGGCCCGCCGGTTTCTCCTCTGGCTGGGATTCCGGCAGCTCCTGCCCCATCCTCGAAGGCTGTACCTTCTGGGTCGCCTCCTCCGCCTCTACCAGCACACCCCCGTGGACCGTATCCTGCGCCGGTTGCCCGGTGCCGCCGGAGAGCTCCAGCAGCAGCTTCCGGCGTTGCCTGGCCGCTTCTTTAAGCCCAGGGCCGAGCCCTTCGAACCGGCGGGCGAGGTAGCGGCCAGGGTCGGCCTGCTCTCCGGCTGTATCATGCCGTTGGCCCAGGCTCCGACCATGGAGGCCGCCGTGCGTGTGCTGACCCACAACGGCTGCCGTGTAGTCGTGCCGCCCGGCCAACTCTGCTGCGGTGCCCTGAACCTCCACGGCGGCGACCGTGACCAGGCGCAGCGCATGGCCCGTCGCAACATCGACGCCTTCCTGAACGCCGGCATCGATGCACTTGTGGTGGCCTCCGCCGGCTGCGGCTCCACCATGAAGGAGTACGGCGAGCTGCTGGCCGACGACCCTGCCTACGCCGAGCGGGCACACCGCCTCAGCGCGATGGTGGTCGATATCACCGAGTACCTGGCAGCGTTGCCCCTGAAGCCTCCCACCGGGACGCTGTCGATGCGGGTGACCTACCAGGACGCCTGTCACCTGGCTCATGCCCAGCGCATCACCGCCGCTCCACGCCTGGTGCTACAGAGCATCCCTGGCCTGGAGCTTGTGGAGATGGAGGACCCCAGCCGCTGCTGCGGGGCCGCCGGGCTTTACAGCACCCTCCAGCGCCGGATGTCGAAACGGCTGCTGGAGAGCAAGGTCAGTTCGGTGGTCAACACCGGGGCAGAGGTGGTCGCCACCGCCAACCCGGGCTGTATGGTTCAGCTCGAGACCGGATTGAAGCGGACGGAGAGAGACGTGCGCGTCTGCCACGTAGTGGACCTGCTGGACGAGGCGTATAGACTGGGCGACGAGGCTGCGTCGCTGTAGCCTGAATCTTGCGTCGAGGGTTACGGCTCTCCGAGCTTCTGTTCCGCCGCTCCCACTCCTTGGCCCTGGGCCACCTCGTACCCCTCCTGTGGGAGAATCTTCTCCAGGGCGGAGAGAAGAGTGAGCACCGCTGCCGGCTTGGAGTTCTCCCCCATGAGGCCGATACGCCACGCCTTGCCAGCCACCGGCCCCAGTCCGCCGCCTATCTCGATGCCGTGCTCCTTCAGCAGCGTGCCGCGCACGTTTGTGTCGCTGACGCCCTCCGGAATGCGGACAGAGGTGAGCGTGTTGAGCCGGGCGTCCTCCTGAGCGAAGAGCCGGAGGCCAAGGGCCTCAAGCCCGGCGCGAAGGCCGGCGGCGTTACGAGCGTGGCGTTGATACCGTGCCTCCAGACCCTCCTCCAGCACCACTCGCAGGCCCTCCCGGAGGCCGTAGATCATGGAGATGGGCGCGGTATGGTGATAGGCCCGCGTGTTGGACCAGTAGCTTCTCAGGAGGCTCAGGTCCAGGTACCAGCTTTGCACCGGCGTCTTGCGGGTCGTGAGCACCTCCTCCGCTCTGGGGCTCATGGTGACCGGCGCAAGTCCCGGGGGGCAACCCAGGCATTTCTGGGTGCCGCTGTAGCAGATATCGACGCCCCATTCGTCCACCGCCACCTCGATGCCGCCCAGCGAGGTGACCGCGTCCACAATAAGAAGGGCGTCATGGGCGTGGACGATCTCGGCGATCTCAGCCACCGGACTCAGCACGCCCGTCGATGTCTCGGCGTGAATCATGCCCACCGCCTTGACCTTGGGGTGTTTGGCCAGCTCCGCCCTGACTGCCGCCGGGTCCAGTGGATATCCCCACTCCGTCTCCACACGGTGGACCGTAGCGCCACACCGCTCCGCAATCTGGGCCATCCGGTCGCCGAAGTAGCCGTTGACTCCCACCACGGCGGTGTCTCCAGCCTCCAGGACGTTGACCATCGCCGTCTCAATCCCGGCGGAGCCCGTGCCGGAGACGGGGAACGTGATGATGTTGCCCGTCTGGAACACCAGCCGCAGCATCTCCTTCACATCGTCCATCACTCTCAGAAAAGCGGGGTCCAGATGTCCAAGCAGTGGAGCGCCCATCGCCTTCAGCACACGTGGGTTGACGTTACTGGGGCCCGGCCCCAGCAGTAGCCGCTCCGGTGGGTGGAACTCCTCTTGATAGCTGTGCATTATCGCTCTCTTCTCCGGTCGCTAAAAGACGCCACATTATAGCACTCCTGCTTAGAGGCATCTTTGCTAACCCATGCTTGGTGGATTACCGTAGGGGATGGATAACAAGAGTAAGGGCTTGGAACGACATAGACGAGGGGGCAGTATGCCATAAGCTGAATCTAAGGCCTCCCGTTTCAACGACAGGGAAGAGAGGCGTAGAAGCCAGAAATCGGGACGAATCCGAGGGTTAGGTAGGTAAACTCAAACGAGTTTGGGGGCATTCTAGTTGAGTCGCCCCTCCCGATTGGCCAGGCGCTCTTCCAGCCTCTTGCGGGTTTCCTGGCTTGCCTTGGCCAGGAGGGGCGTTACCAATTCCAGGCGCTCCACAGCAGTCCGTGCCTCCAGTACCCGTTGTAAGAGTTCGTTATCGTTCCTGATGACCGTAGCTATGTGGAAGGAGAGGGCCACCGGATCCGTGGGGCTGTTCACCTCCCTCACCCATCCACCGCGCAGCCCCAGCAGAGCTCGAAGGTACGTCTGCAGCATCGAGTGGAGGGTCTCTATCGACTCCAGTGAGGGCGCCGGCTCCCCGACATCCTCCTGCTCAACGAGTCGGACGCGTCCCTTGAGATACGGCCGCCACTGCGTGACCTCATCCAGGTAGAACCGTTGCTCGCCCATTGCGATGAGGTTGATCCGGCCGTCGTCGTGTCGTGTCACCTGGGCGATTCGGGCCGTCGTGCCAACGTTATGAGGGATGGCCGGCTCGCCCGTTTCCTGGCCCTCACTGATGAGCACGACGCCGAAGTGGGAGTCCCGGTCCAGGCAGGCGTTGATCATCTCCCTGTACCGCTCTTCGAATATGCGGAGGGGCAGCATCATTTTGGGGAACAGGACTGTATTCAGCGGAAACAGCGGTAGCTCCTGCATTGCCTGCTCCATGGTGGCATCGCCTGGCGGAAACGCCCTCAGTATAGTATCTGATGGGAACGCTGGGAAGGATGTCCGGCAATCTCCCCCTAGCCTTGACAGGGGTGGAGGTGCCTCGTACAGTGAGCTTTATTGAGCAAGCTTTACCTGGACGGTCTCCTTGACCGAGTCCCATAACCAATTCGAACACATCACCGGCTTCAAAGCCGATGCCATTGGCCAGCCCGGAGAGCGGCGCTTTCGACTCCTGGTGGAGGCCGTCGATGGCCGGACCGCCGTGCTCTGGCTTGAGAAGGAGCAGCTGCTCAACCTCGCCGTCACCCTGAAGCGGCTGATGGCCGTTGAAGAGGGTGCCGCCGAGGAGCTTGGGACGGAAACGTCCGGTATGGCCACCATGCCGGAACCCACCGCACCTGACTTCGACTTCCAGATAGGTCGAATGGGCGTGCAGTACAACGACCAGCAGGGGGAGGTCGTTATCACGGCCTACTCCGTGGAGTCGCCGGAGGACTCGGACCTACCGGACCTGAGTTTGTTAACCGACCGGGCAATGGCGAATACCTTTGCCAACGACGCAATCAAGCTGTGTGCCGCGGGACGGCCCCTCTGCCCGCTGTGCGGCGCTCCTATGGGGCCGGAGCAGCATATCTGCCCCATGCACAACGGCCACGGCCACCTGGACTAGCTAGAGGCTTCGCTCAATGCAATCCGAGTCCTCCCATGAGGGTCCACCCCCTCGACCCGTGGTGTCGGAGGAGACTCTTGACATCCTGACCAGTGGAGAGATGGGCGACTGCCATCTCACGCCTGATGGGTCCAACTACACCTTCTTCACCACCATAACCGACAACTATTCTCACCAGTTCAGGGTGGTCTACAAGCCACGCAGGGGAGAGGCTCCTCTGTGGGACTTCCCTGACGGCACCCTCTACGTCAGGGAGTATGCCGCGTATCTCCTCAGCGAAGCCCTGGGATGGAGATTCGTTCCACCCACCGTCATCAGGGAGGGGGAGTACGGTGTCGGCTCGGTGCAGCTGTTCGTTGAGTCCGATCCCCATGCCAACTACTTCACCCTGCGTGAGGCCTACCTCAAGGAGTGCCTGCGCATCTGCACGTTCGATATTATTGCCAATAATGCCGATCGCAAGGCGAGTCACTGCATCCTGGACACCGAAGACTGTGTGTGGGCCATCGACCACGGCATCAGCTTTCATAGCGAGGCCAAGCTACGCACGGTCATCTGGGACTTTGTGGGCGACCCTGTACCGGAGTGGATCGTCACGGACCTGCGGCGTCTCCAGAGGCAATTCGACGCGCCGGGAGGCCTGGGTGGGCAGCTTAGTTCCCTGATTGACCCTCGGGAGGTTCAGGCCTGTCGGCATCGCCTGGATGACCTGCTGGAGCATCCGGTTTTTCCTGCCCCCGGTCTTGAGCGTGCCGTGCCCTGGCCCTGGATCTAGACGTCAGAAGGCGTCCCGTGCGCCTCAGCCAGCGTAGCGGATGAGAGCGAGTTTGTAGGTTTCGTGCCACGTAGTCCACTACGTGGGGGTTGCCCGCCAGCAGACTCGCCGACCACCCCCTCAGGTCCCCATCCCTGGGAAGTCCCGCGCCCGGCTCCAAGAGCGACCGTAGAGGCTCCCACCGTCGTGAGCGGCCTCTGCGGACCAGCACCTCGCCACCGGCCTCCCTCACAATGAGAGCGCCGGCGGCAATATCCCAGACCCTTGGCCCGCTGAATGCGGCGTACTGGAAGACGCCGGTTGCCACCTGGGCCAGTTCGTAGACAATGCTCCCCGTAACACGGACGTTGCCCATCCTGCGGGCTAGAGGCCGCCCGATCCGGTACTGGCTCCAGAAGTGTCCGGGCATGCTCAGGAGGGCCGTTTGAGAGGGCTCCTGGCTATCGGAGACACGGATAGCGGCATCGTTCAGGAAGGCACCGCCGTGCAGCCGGGCGTGAAGCACCTGCCCCTCGGTCGCCTCAGGGGAGAGGATGAACAGCGCACCCACAACCGGCGATCCCTGGAAGAGCACGGCAACGGATACTCCGAAGCAGGGATAGCGGTTCAGGTAGTTGACTGTACCGTCCAGGGGGTCCAGCACCCAGAGGAAGTCCCGATCGGCCCAGCTGGTATCGGTGCTCTCCTCCGAGAGGATGCCATGCTCGGGGTACCGATCGGTGATCCAATCGATCAGGAGAGTCTGTGAATTGAGGTCGGCCTCGGAGACCGGGTCCTGGTGTCCCTTGCTCTTGTACGTTACGCTCAGGTCCCGCTGCCAGTGTTCAAGGAGAAGTGTGCCGGCCCTCCTGGCAAGCTCTGTGGCGTGAGCTTCCAGCTTCGCCAGTAGGGCACTATCAGGCTCTGCTATCAGGGTGCTCCCAACCGATTCATAGTAGGTTCTAGGGGGTCAGGTGGCTACGAGGATGGATAATGAGAGCGGGCGTGGGTGGAGAGACCGCCGCGCTCATTGAACCACGCCTCAACCACCATGGACTCGGGGTCCAGCAGGGCGGCCAGGTCCTCCAGGATCCGGTTCACGGAATGCTCCTGAAGTATGCCGACGTTCCTGAAAGAGGTGAGGTAGTACTTCAGCGATTTGAGCTCAACCAGCAACTCCTTCGGACGGTAGGTAATCACCAGCCGTCCGAAGTCGGGCAGTCCCGTCCAGGTACAGACCGATGTAAACTCCTCGGTCTCGTACACCACGTCGGTGGCGCTCCCAGGATATTCGAACGGAATGGTCTCCAGCACCTCCGTGTCGATTGCGGAGAGGTCCTGGACATCGAAGCGTCTGGTTGCGTACCTGTCGGTTATCACGGTTTCTCTCCAGTGGGCGATCTCAACGTGACGAACTCTCAGCTACCGACACCGCCGGTTGCAGCTCCTTGGGAAGAACGAACGTGACGTTCTCCTCCATAACCGCCAGGTTTTGCACCTGCCGCGGTTGCAGCCGCTGAACGACTGCATCCACCAGCCATTCCGGCGTGGATGCGCCCGACGTGATCCCTATGCGCTCGGTGCCTTGTAGCCATGCCTCGTCGATATCCTGCGGGTCGTTCACCAGATATGCTGGCAGCCCTGCCGCCTCAGCCGCCTCTCTGAGGCGTAGAGAGTTGGAGCTGTTATTCGCACCCACAACAAGCACCAGGTCAACCTGGCCTGCAAGCGCCTTCACGGTGGTCTGCCGGTTGGTTGTCGCGTAGCAAATATCGTTACGGGTCAGCAGGCTGGGGAAACGGTCTTTGAGGACGCCAATAATCCCCGCGGTATCATCAACACTGAGGGTGGTCTGAGTAAGCGCAACCACCCGCTCAGGGTTGGGCACGTCGACTGCTCGGGCATCCTCAACGGTTTCCACGAGAGCAGTCTGCTCAGGTACCTGGCCCATGGTACCGATAACCTCATCATGGCCCCGGTGTCCCACCAGAATGATACTGTACCCCTCCCGTGCGTACTTCACCGCCTCCATGTGGACCTTGGTGACCAGTGGGCACGTGGCGTCTATGATGCGGAGGTTGCGGGCCTCTGCCTCCGTCCTAACTGATGGGGCCACCCCGTGGGCCGAGAAGATCACGGTGCTGCCGCTCGGGACATCGTCCAGCTCGTCAACGAAGATAGTGCCCTTTGTACGCAGCTCTTCCACCACGTGGGGGTTGTGGATGATCTCGTGCCGCACGTATATCGGTGCGCCGAACCGCTCCAGGCATAGCTCAACGATGTCCAGTGCGCGTGCTACACCGGCACAATATCCGCGTGGTGAGCCGAGGACTACATTCATAGGGGAGACACCCGGCGGCTAGTATACCATAGGCCCGTATCGGCTATGGGGATGCCACGGCGTATGAAGGCCAAAAAAGACCAGCCCCAAGCATCTGCCTGGGGCTGGTTATCGTTCGTCTGGATGATAGGGAGCTATTGCTTGACTTTGCGGGAGCCTACCATGTACACCCCACCCACGGCGACCAGAAGCAGTCCGCCCAGCATGATGCTCAAAACCAGACTTGAGCTTGGTGCCAGGTCACCCGCGGCTGGCGGTGTGGGGGTTTCAGACGGTGGTATGGGAGTCGGGCTACCTACCGGCTGTGCAATAACAGGTGGCTTGGTCGTGCTGGGAGCCGTCACCGGAACCGTCAGATCGACAAGCCCGATGTTGGTGGGAACTGAAGACCTTACAATGTCAGTGTCGGCGGCGTCTGACAGATGAATGCCCACCCTCGTGGTGCCGGGCACAAGTGCAGTGGTGAGTCCGGATATCGTCCCGGCAAAGACGATATTCACGCCCGTCGGGAATACTCCGCCGGCTGAAGGCCTTTGAGATAAGACTGGCGCAGTGGTCGCGATCACGGCGTCCCCAACGAACACCTCGATTTCGGCAATGGTGGTCAACCCCCCCGCCAGAAAGACGCCCACCTTGATCTGATTGCCGTCGCCCGTCCAACTCCAACCACTTCCGGCAGCCATGCCCAAACCGCCTTCGAATCCAGCTGAGATGGCGGGCGGGTCTGCCAAGGCACCCGCCGAGCTACCTGCGTTGACCTTTCCAATGGAAAAGAGA
>JAPUKM010000270.1 GCA_027295645.1 Chloroflexota bacterium
TTTGAGTTGACGCGTTAAGGCTACATGGACTGCATAGCCGCCCGGCGGACCACGCCCATGGGCCGGCTTAGAACAGGGGGAAATCATTGTGGCGACACAGTTTAATTCAGCGGAGTGGAGGAAGATAAGGGAAACGCTGGACCGGGACCGAGCCAGGTACGGCCTGCCTGAGAGGGAGTACGGCTCGGTGCTACTGGCGTCATTCAATATCCGAAAGCTGGGCTCTGCCCGGAGTCGCAGTCCAGAGACATGGCAGTTCCTGGCCGAGGTGTGCCGCAGCTTCGACCTAATGGCGGTACAGGAGATCATGGACGATCTCAGTGGGCTGCGCAGGCTGATGTCGTTACTGGGACCCGAGTTCAGTCTGATCGTTTCCGACCAGACGGGCGTCTTCCCTGGGGAGCCAGGAGTTGGCGAGAGACTGGGGTTCATCTATCGCTGGTCTGTTGTGGAACGTATGGAGGTTGTAACGGACATCTCTTACGACCGCACCAAAGTACTGGACACGATCGCTCACGACTATGCGGAGTTCTCAAGTGCTCTCGAGCCTTATGCCTCGAAGTTGAAGGCATATGAGGAGGGACGGTCTCGTAGGAAACCAAGGCTGAAACTCCCCATGTTCCTTACGTTCATCCGACAGCCGTTTTGCGTCAGCTTCCGCATTGCCGGCCATCCCGGCACGCAGCCCTACCAGTTCATGGCGGTAAACGCCCACCTGTACTTTGGTCAGTACATATCAGATCGGCGCCAGGAGTTTGACGCACTCATGGAGTGGATCATCGGAAGGGTAAAGGCAGACCACAGAGCCTACTACCCGAACTTCATCTTGTTGGGCGACCTCAACCTCGACTTCGACGCTCCGACAACCGACCGAGACAGGATCGAGAGACACCTGAAGTCGTTCAACAACGCCTCGGGCGAAGAGGTGAACGTCTACTTGCCGTTCTTGGATGCGCATCCAAAAAGGACCAAGCCATTCCGGACGAACGCCCGGCTGAGCGAAACCTTCGACCAGATCTGCCTCTTCAGCCGTGACGCGCGGCTTCCCACATTCGAAGACAACGGCAGCATGGGTCGGGACCCGCGCGGGCCTGACTACGGCGTTTTCGAGTTCGTCAACCTGTTCAGCGAGGCCCTGCTGCAGGCTCCATTCGAGAGTCTGGAGCGTAGCGACAGAGCAGACTTTATCGCGAGGTTCGAGCACAAGGTGAGTGACCATATGCCGCTCTGGATGCGGCTAACGTTACCTTGAAATGCCGGTTGATGGGGCCCTCATGAGCAGGCCATGACGTACCCCTGAAGCGTCTGCGCCACTCTCCCGCTGCATCGCGACCAACCCGGAATCAAAGATGCGGCAAGGCGCGGCATCGCTCAGCGGATGGCTTTGAGGAGGTTGCAGTATGGCTGTCTCCGACCCTGGGCTGCCGAACGTTCCCGAGGAGCTCCTAAGCGAGCACCCGCATCTCTTCGCGGAAGCTTCCGCCAGGGCGCTGATTACTTCGCCGGCATTCCTGCTCTCCATAATGGTCATAGTGGGAGCCTGGGGCCTGGGTCTGGCGATCATTCCGTTCCAGGGGCGATTGACTCAGATAGACGCGGGCACACTATGGTCGACCACTTTCATAGTCTATCTAGGCGTCACGATCTTCGCTGCGTTTCCGCTCATAGTCTATTCGGCCTTTATCCAGCGGGAACGCCTCCACGCCCTTGGCGACACCTTAGCCGAGCTCGAACATCACGGTTGGCAGACACTGGTTGGAGATGTGATCAGGCGGTACGGCGAGGCCTTCAGACCAGAACGGTTTACCGTGCCCCTATTCCTGGCCACTTTGACTGCCGCCCTGGGCTCGGTACTGGTCGTCTTTTCCGACGGATTCGCCGTGATAGAAAGGCTGGCCACGGAGGGGACCATCTCCTCCGTACTTGTTCAGATCAGCCAGGCCCATCCAGTGGCGTTCGGCTTTCTGGGCGCCTACTTCTTCTCCCTTCAGTACCTGCTCCGACGGTATCTAGCACGGGACCTGTCGCCCGGGGTTTATATGCACCTGGTCGTACGAACTTGGATTGTGCTGATCCTTACTTTCGTCTACGCGACCATCCGGACACCTGTGATCGACACTGGGGCCCCCGTGTGGTCTACCGACGTAGTAGTGGTCAGCTTTGTCGGTGGAGTGATACCGAATGTGATTTGGCAAGCCCTCCGCAGCCGTGCTCTGCTACTCCTGGGCACGGCGAGTGACGACCGGAGTAATGAGATGCCGTTCGGAAAGATCCAAGGCTTGAACACCTGGCAGCAAGCGCGCCTCTTGGAGGCGGGAGTGGAGAATGCACAGAACCTGGCTATGGCTGACGTGGTGGAGCTCATGGTCGGTACGCGACTCGGTGCCGTACGCTTGCTGGACTGGATAGATCAATCGATGCTCTACGTCCACGTTGGGGATGAAATTGACCAGTATCGACGAGAAGGGGTACGGACGGCTTCGGCCCTTGTCCTGAGCTTCTGCGGTCCGGAGCCCACGAATCGCGACTGGAGCGACCCTGCGCCGGTCACTCCGGTCTTCAGGACAAACCCGGACGGGAGCGCTGATCCCAAGGTAATCAGTAACGTCATCGCCATCACCAATCACCCCAATTTTCACCGCGTGCAGCAACTCCGGGAGTTGGCAAAGCTCCAGGTTGCCCGGGAAGACACAGCGGGCGAAGCAGGCTAGCGTGGACCTGCGGCGATCATGCAACAGACTTGGAGGGAGTTAGCTCCGACGGGTGGAACGGGCCAAAATCGGGGTAATCCGTCGATCTATGATGTCCTCTCCCATAATCTCGGCCTCTTCTCTGAGCCA
>JAPUKM010000271.1 GCA_027295645.1 Chloroflexota bacterium
GTGGAGCAGGCCGAGCAGGAGCGTCATGGTGACAAACGAGCTGGCATTGAAGTCGTGGAGGGCATACCAGCGGATGAATTCGCCCGCTCCATCCCTCTTGCCGGTGGTGCTGACCGCGCCGCTGAAGGCTTGAGCTGTCGGGTCCGCGCTTCCTCGATCTTTGAACGGGCCTATGCTACCCCAGCCGGGGAAGTTTCCGTAGACGATACGTGGATTCAGCTTGGACACGTCATCATAGCCAAAGCCCAGGCGCTGTGCCGCCCCCCACTTCATGTTCTCGGCGTAGACGTCGGCCTCCTTGAGGAGACCGCGCGCCACCTCCTTGCCCTCGTCGGATTTCAGGTCCAGGTAGATGCCCTTCTTGCCGAGATTGCAGTGCATGTACACGGCGGCCAGGTCGTCATACCTGGGCTTCATGTTCCGGATGTTATCGCCCCGGGGGGTTTCTATCTTGATGACATTAGCCCCCATGGCAGCAAGGATCATGATGCCCCACGGGCCTAGTGCCGCATGGGTCATATCGAACACCCTTACGCCTTGCAGTGGCCCACCCATATCCTAACCTCCGCTTCGGATTGGTTGGTGACCTACAGGTTAGTCCAATAAACGATGGGAATCAACGATTGCATCTTGATGAAGCAGATCAGTATTTAAAGGGACACGGACCCGCTGACCAAATAAACGAGGGTCACGGCTCCCTATCTGGAGACCAGCTTTGAGAGGTCCGGCCAAATAAAGGGACGTTTATTTGATCGAACTTTCCCTTGGGGCACTATGGTCAACTACCGTAGGTTGTCGGCAGTCACATTGTTTTCAAGCGTATCTGATAGAAACTGACAGCGTTAGCTAGTCAAGGCCGCCTAATAGAAGGGGGAAGCTGCTCAGCACTGTGCTGCAAGATCACTTTGTGAAGTGCGCTCACCTGCTCTCATCGGCCGCATGGCGAATGAGAGCGAGGAGGGGTTATAGGCGCGGGTCCGGCGCAGGACCGTCTGGATTCGGGCGCTGAGCATCTCAGAGCTGAACGGTTTTACGACTATAACGTCGGCGCCTTCCTCAAGGAAACGGGTGTTCTCCGCAGCCTGGTCCCGCCTTGTCAGCATGACGATCCAGGTGGTGGAGATGTCCCGCACCATTCGAAGGAGCTCAAAGCTATCGGTATCCGGAAGTTCCATGTCTAAGAGGACGAGGTCGGGCGCTTGCTCCTTCACAAGTCTCAGTCCTCTCTGGCCCTCACCAGTATTAATGACCTGTGCCTGGAGCCATCGCTGCTGAACGAAGTGTGAGACCTTACGTCTGGTTTCCCTGTCCCCATCAATCACTAGAACCTTCATGGCTTTCTCCTGATCCTCTTCTACGGGTGTCCCCATGATTTCTGTGACCACCCTACGCTGCCGTCAACGGCGTTGATTGGACCGGTCTCACCGCGGTTCATAGTTCCGCCCAATCCTCTCTGTAAGCTCCTTTACGGAGAAGACCATGCACCTTCACAGTTGCGGCACTGAACCGTCAATCTGCTGGCAGTGGTATTCCATAAAGGTGGAGAACGAGGAGGGCTCGCAGCACGACGCAGCCGTGGCGGTGCAATGGAAATGCTGATGTATGGGAGATTGGTAGGGCGGGTAACCGAGGGCGGGGCTTCTTCAGCGACTACCAGTTCTACGACTCACAAGTGACACCGTTAGTGCGAGCGTCCTCTATGACACCGTTATCTGAGCAAGTGTGGCCAGTGAGCGCTGCAGCTCCTTCAACACGACGGGCTTGCTCAGCATGAGGTCAACACTCGCAGGCTGCTCCATCATGTCCCCGAACCCAGTCAGAAGCAGCACCGGGGTGTTGGGGGCCAGCTGTTTCACAGCGGTTGCCAACTGGTCACCGTTCATATCTGGCCTGTCGAACCACATGAGCGGCCCCGCCGTACCTCTTACAGCGAAAGTCCGCCGTCGATGCCGACAACCTGCCCCGTGACGTAGCGGGCCTCCTCGCTTGACAGGAACGCCACCACACCGGCAACATCCTCCGCCGTGCCGAACCGGCCCATGGGGATCCGCTCCATCACCTTGGCCTTCATCTCGTCGGAGAGCGTGTCCACCATATCCGTGCCGATGAACCCGGGGGCCACGGCGTTCACCGTGATGTTCCGCGACGCCACCTCTTTCGACAGCGTCCGCGTCATGCCGATGAGCCCCGCCTTGGATGCCGCGTAGTTCACCTGGCCGGGATTGCCCCCCAGCGCAACCACCGACGACAGGCTGACAATGCGCCCCCACCGCTTGCGCATCATCCCTCGGATGGCGGCACGGCTGCACAGGAACGCCCCCTTCAGGTTGACGTTCAGCACAGCGTCCCACTGCTCGTCGGTCATCCGCATCAGGAAGCCGTCGCGGGTGATGCCGGCGTTGTTCACCAGGATGTCCACGCCGCCCCACTCCTCCTCCACGCTCTTGAACAGCGCCTCGACCTGCTCTCCATCCGTGACGTTGGCCTCATGGGTTGTGGCCTCGGCACCAACCCCCTTCAGCGCCTCGATCACCGCCTCCGGTCCCTCTCGGAAGGCCATGTCCATGACCACGATCCTGGCGCCCGCGCTGCCCAGCCGCTTCGCGATGGCCAGGCCGATGCCCCGCGATGCCCCGGTTACCAGCGCCACCTTGCCTTGCAGCCCCGTACCATTTTCCATCATATCCTCATCATCCTGTCTGAGCCTCAATGGCCACCGATGCCTCTCCGGTGATTAGCTCCTCGCCCTGCTGGTTGCGGCAGCCCACCGCGCACACTGCCCGGCGGCTCCCCTCCTGGTCCGTCAGCTTCGTGACCTGGCCGAAGGTGGTCACCTCGTCGCCGGGATAGGCGGGCGCTCGGAACCGCACCTTGAGCTTGCCGCTCTCAAGCCATGCCGACCCGAAGGCCGTGGTCATCATCTCCGATAGGAAGGCCAACACCAGCATCCCGTGCGCAACGATCCGCCCAAAGGAGCTGGCGGCGGCGAACTGGGCGTCCAGATGGATGGGGTTGAAGTCTCCGGACGCCTCGGCGTACCGGTTGATCTGCTCCTGCGTCACCGCCTTGCGGAGCTCGGGGAGGGCATGGCCGGCCTCTGCGGTGGTGGTCATGAGTCCTGCAGGGGGACCATGAGAGTGGTACGGCCATCCAGGACGGCCTTACCACCATGGTCGGCTAGGCTGAACTCCACGACGACGAACAGCCAGCCCCGGCGCTGGCTGCTCTGTGTGACCTTGGCGGCACAGGAGAGCTCCTCCCCGGCGGCCACGGCACGGCTCATCGACATCTCCTGGGCGGCGTGAAGGGTGCCGGGCGGCAACGCAAGCTCCTTCAGGATGGTGCGCACTCCCAGCGCGGCGATCGCCGTTGGCGGGACCAGCATCGCGTCCCGGTACACCGGCGACGACTCCTCCACGGCGGAGGTGTAAGCTTGGACCATAGATGGGTCAAGGAGAAAGCTGGCGCCGCTAATCTCCTGCCCGGCCACTATATGAAAGACGTCCGTCATAGTCGCCGTGATTATAGGCGTCGCTTCCTGGGGAAATCAACTCGTTGACAGTAGGGAGTGGAGCAACCAAAATGGGGACGACTGCGAAAGGTAGCTGAACAGATCGAGCCTATGCACTTCAAGAACATCAGAGAGTTCATCACCCTGCTTGAGGATAGGGGAGAGCTGCGACGCATCAGCACCCCTGTGAGCGCTGACCTGGAGATCACCGAGGTGACGGACCGCGTCAGCAAGCGGGGAGGCCCCGCCCTGCTGTTCGAGAACGTGGAGGGCTTCGATATCCCTGTGCTTATCAACACCTACGGATCGTCGGAGCGCATCGCATGGGCATTGGGCGCGGAGCACCTTGACGAATTGCCGGAGCGTGTGCGCAAGCTCCTGGGCCTGGTCCAGGGGCCGCCGCAGGGCCTTATGGGCAAGCTGCATACGTTGGGCGACCTGATGAAGATAGCCTCCTATCCGCCAAAGACGGTGAGAAGCGGCCCGTGCCAGGAGGTGGTGCTCACCGGCGACCAGGTGGACCTCAACCGGCTCCCCATCCTCAAGTGCTGGCCTGAGGATGGCGGGCGCACCATCACTCTTCCCCTGGTCGTCACCCGCGATCCCGTGACGGGCACCCGCAACGTCGGCACCTACCGCATGGAGGTCTACGACGCCCGCACCACCGGCATGCACTGGCAGACCC
>JAPUKM010000272.1 GCA_027295645.1 Chloroflexota bacterium
TCGTAGGCGCCAAACACGGGCCGAAACTCCAGTCTCGTAACGCCGCACAGGAGGGCGTAGTAAGGATGGGCGTGGATGACGGACTGGACTTCCGGGTGCGCGCGGTAGATCTCGCCATGGATAGACGTTTCGTTTGGCGAGGCATGTTTGTCTCCTACGCCGGGCCCCTTGCCATCGAAATCCGTGCGGCGCGCGTTATGCAAACCAGTGAACGTCAGCCCGCACTCATCGCCGCCACGGCACCTGATCCACATCTCATCGGTTCCCGGTATGCGTGCGCTCACATGCCCTGTGGACTCGTTTACGAGGCCAAGCATTCCAAGGATGCGGCAGGAAACGGCAACTTTCATCCTGATATCGTCCACGGAACTCATCATGACTTCTCCTCCTCAGATTTTATACAATGCTCCTCTAAAACACAGCCCTCAATGTTTGTGTCGTCGACGTTCAATCGACCGTGGGTGTTTGGTTGTGTAGGGCAATGTCCTTACGCTCCCTGCTGGACTGTTCAATTGCCAATAGCACTTCTAGCGTTGCCAGGCCCCAGGCGCCGTCGGCGGGCAGGGGCCGGTGGTTCATGATGGCATCGTATAAGGTGTTGATTCGTCCGTCGCGCCCGTCCTCACCCTTGACTCCGAGCGTGATCTCCTTGATCTCCTCGTCGCCGTAAACCGTGAGGCCGCCGGGAGTGAGACGGACGTCTCCCTTATCGAAGCTCACGATCGTGGGCCCGCCCATGATCCACCCCAATGACGGTTGAGCCGGCCGGGGTTGGACGCTCTTGCGCGCGCCTCCAAAGCGTTCCTCCCGCGCGGCCTGGGCCTCCCACTCGGGGCTGGGTGCAGCTCGCAACTCTCGCCGTGCCTTTGCGTGACTTTTGGGATCAGCTGCAACTCCCTGTTGGACGAGTTCTGTGGAGTCAAAGTGGTCATAGCCGCTGGTGACGGCTGTGGCGAGCGCTCCATCCTCGAAGTCGAGGTAGGCGGCGTAGGCGCCGGGGACGCGCCGGCTTGGGTCCCACGTGTCGACGCTGCCGCGCAGGCTTCGCACCATCCCTCCACCGATGGTCCTGATGATGTCGATTTGGTGAGGGGCCTGCCGCCAGAGGATTCCCCCGCCTGGCTCAGGCGTCAACTCCTCTGGGGTGCGCGGGCGGTACAGCCAATCGGCAAAGCGCCAGCTGTTGATCATGCGGAGCTTTCCTAGTTCTCCTGTACGCACCATCTCCCTTAAGCGAAGGACGCGAGGCTCAAAACTGTGCTTCACGTTCACACCCAGGAGCAGGCCCTTGCGCTTGGCCGAGGCGATCAACTCTTTCGACCCGGCAATGTCGATTGTCATAGGCTTCTCGATGAGAACGTGCTTCTTCCCTTCCAGGGCCATGCGCACATGCTCGGCGTGGAATCGGTTGGGTGTCGCTATGTAGACCAGGTCCACCTTCCGGCTCTCACACAACCCTGCAGCATTGTCATGGGCCACCGCGTCGGGAAAATCTCTTCGGAATCTGCCCAAGATCTCAGCGTCGATGTCCGCTGCGGCGGCGATACGAGTACGGGAGTTTTTGACGAACTTCGGGATCATGGCAACGGCGGCACCACCGAGACCGATCACACCGATACCCAAGACTGGTTCGCTTGAAGTCATGTTATTCACTCTTACCGCGTGACGGCCAGGGGCACAGCCTGGCGCCTGTTCCCTAGTTGCTCCACCCGTACAGCCTCATTGCATTATCGCACAAGATATTTTGCTTTGGCTGATCTGAGATATCCTTTCGCCCCCGGATGGTAGAGACCACATGGGGAAACATCGAGTCCCAATGGGGATAATCGGAGCCGAACACGATCTTATCGTTGCCTATCCTTTCAATGACATAAGGTAACATCTTTTCTCCTGGCTCGGTGGCAAAGAACCAGTTGCCGTGGGTAACATACTCGCTTGGCAGTTGCTTACAGAGGGGGGCCTCCACCTTTCCACGCTTCTCCCATTCCTCGTCCATCCGCTCCATCCAATAGGGGACCCACCCTACGCCGCATTCGAGGAAGGCAGTCCTTAACTTTGGGAAGCGCTCCGGGACACCGCCATAAACGAGACCGACAAACTGAAGGACGCTCTCGGTTGGACGGCCGATGGTGTGCATGTAGAGGAAACTATCAAAACGATTTTCTCCAGGAGGGCCCTCACGCCGATTATGGACACAAAGTGGGACGTTAAGGCGCTGGATCTCTTCGTATATCGGCCAGAAGGTCTGTGATCCCAGGTGCTCCTTCATCCCTTGGGTGGCAACAGTGATCCCGACCAAACCCAGTTCAGTGATGGCCCGGTTCGTTTCTTGGACTGCCGCTTCCACATCTTGAAAGGGTCTTAGGCCGACGGCCTTGAGCCGCGGGCTCTGTTTACAGTAATTGGCAATGAAGTCGTTGTAGGCACGCGCGTAGGCGATGGCGTACTCCCGTTCAAAGACCTTGCTCAGGGCAAAGCTGGTGGTGGGAAAGAGCACAGAAATATCAATGCCCTCACGGTCCATGTCTTTTAAGCGAACCGATATATCACTGGCCTCAATCTTATCGAAGCGGCCTTCCATCCTGGCATCCAATCCAAGGCCAGCCATTAAAGAACCTGCCCGTTTGTTATAGGGGGCAGGCAGAAAGGCCTTGATGTCCTTAGCGCTCTCTTCGATGTGACCATCCGCGTCAATTATCTTCATTGGTTTGTCCTCCTTTGTTTGTGTGTGTTGAAACGCCCCTGGGGGTGCCCGTCATTGATCCAATAAAATATCGACGACAACAAAATCATCAGAATTCAGTGATTGTTGGAGAATGGGTCTTACCTCTTCGGGTCGAGTCACGGTGAAGCCGTTGCCGCCAAAAAGCTCGGCTAGGCGGGCGAGGTCGGGTACGAAGAGATCGGTGCCGATGACCCTTCCGCCGTGGTTCTTGATCTGATCGCGTTTCATTCCGCCATAGGCGTTGTTGCGCATTACGAGGACCAGAACGGGAATGTTATGGAGACGGGCCGTGGCAAGCTCTTGCTGTTCCATCATGAAGGAGCCGTCACCGGTGACACAGACGACACGCGCGTCCGGGAGTCCGAGCTTGACGCCGAGGGAAGTGGCCAGCGCTGTACCGATGGCTCGGAACTCGCCTGCGTGAATTATGGGCATGCACGCGTCGATATTTCGAACCACCTCGCCCGTCATGCCGGAGGCGACCAGGGTCTCGTTGCCCTTCAACAGTTCATTCAGAGTTGTAAGAACGGAGTCCTTGGTGATGCCTTGGCTCGCGACCTTTTCTTTACGATCCGCTAGCCAGGCTTGTTTTGCCTCCTGGATTTTTTGGGCCCTTCGACTGCCCGCGGCGGATTGAGCCGTTGGCTTTTTGTTCTTGATGCCGTCAATGATCACGCGCAAAGCTGCCTTTGCATCCGCTTGGATTGAAAGTTGGGTCGGATAGTTCCGCCCCAGCTCCTGCGGGTCAATGTCGATCTGGATGATCTTGGCCTTGTCGGGGATCGCTTCTTGGCTATAACGAAGCGTTGTCCCTTCGCTGAAGGTTGTTCCCAATGCCAGAATCAGGTCGGACTCGAGGAAAAACTTACGGGCGTAGGGTCTCCCGCCTACCCCAAGGCATCCCAGGGCGAGACGATGATTCTCGGGAAAGACTCCTTTGGCGTTGTAGCTGACGGCCACCGGGAGGTCCAAGAGTTCAGCCAGTTCCCGTACCTCTTCTCCAGCGCCGGACCAATCGACACCTGTACCGCAAAGAACCACAGGCGCGCTTGCCTTGAGGAGCAGATCCACAGCCGATTCAGCCGATCGAGCATCAACAGAAGGCGCCACCAGATCACTCGTCCCCGAGAATCGGATGGGCTCGGGGAGAACTGCAGCCTGCAGGTCGGCAGGAATGCCGAGATAAACGGGTCCATGTCTCCCTCTGGTGGTCTGACTAAAGAGAGAGTCCAACACGGTGCCGATCTCTTCCGG
>JAPUKM010000273.1 GCA_027295645.1 Chloroflexota bacterium
TACTTGACGAGCCGGTAACGTTGGCCAAGGTCCTGGGCATACTTCTGGCGGTGGCCGCGGTGCTCTCCCTGGCGGATCTCAGGGGCTTCGCCGCCATTGGCCGGTCGCGGCTTCGCTCCATGCTGTATCTTCTCGCCGCAACGCTGGCGTTCGGCATCGCGGGTGCGCTGAACAAGGAGGCCATCAACCAGGGTAGCCCGACGGTCCCGCTTGTGATCGTACAGACCATCACCTTCACCGCGGCCTCCTTCATCCACATGCTTGCGACCCGTCGGGTGCGGCCAAACGGGACCACCCTTCGTTTTGCTCCCCTGGTGGGGCTCTTGCAACTCACCTGGACGGCGCTGCTGTTCCAATCGCTGCAGACGGGTGACGCCAGCATCAGCTTTCCCATCGTTCAGCTCAGCTTTGTCCTTACGGCCATCCTGGCCGTTGCCTTTCTGAGGGAGGCGGTCACCCGAAATCTGGTTATAGGTCTCTCAGCGGCCAGTCTGGCCGTGATCGCCTTTGCACTGGCCTAACGAGCGTGTTAGCCTACGCCAACAGGAGGGCGCGATGGCCAGGAAGAAGGGAAGCGGGCTCCTCATGGTGTGGGCCGATGTACCGGCCAAACAGGAGGAGGAGTTCAACCGGTGGTATAACGAGGAGCATGTGGGAGACCTCCTCTCGATTCCCGGCATCCTCAACGCCGCCCGATACGTGGCCATAAGCGGCGGCCCGAAATACCTGGCCTGCTACGAGCTTGAAAGTCCCGACGTTATCCAGAGCGACGCGTACCAGAAGCAGCGCGCGAACCCCTCAGAGTGGTCCAAACGGATGTCTCCCACCGTCATTGCGACCAGCTTCGTGCGTAATGTGTACGGGCAGCTCTTCCCCGCGGAGGTCTCGCCGGAAGCGACAGAGGGCGATATGGCCCCATCTCTCCAGATCGGGCGCATGGACGTTCCCGCTGAGATCGAGGAGGAGTTCAACCACTGGTACAATACCGTCTTCGTACCGGGCTTCGAGAGCGTTCCCGGCTGCATCAGGGGCAGACGCTACACAGCAGCGCAGGGCGCGCCCAAGTATGCGACGGTGTACGAGTTTGAGCACGAGATGGTCAACAGGAGTGCGGAGTGGGCCGCCGCGCGCGATGCCGACCCGCGGTCCATGCAGTTCCGGGCACACATGACACACGCGCAGGGCTCTCCCGGGACCTACAGGAGGATATTCCCGCTGTAGAGAGGACACCACGGTCACCTGGGTAGAACGGCTCATGCGAAAAGGGGGAAATAATGAAAAAGATCCACGTAGCTCCGAACAACGCCACCCATGACCTCCCGTTGTGGGTAGCGCAGCAGGAGGGACTCTTCGCCGCCGAGGGGATAGAGGTCGAGTTCATCGCGGAGGACAGGAGCGCAAGCAGGCCGGTCCAGGGTGAGACGTTGACCCCCGTGGCCTCTGTGATCATGGCAGGTCAGAAGGAGACGCTCATTGAGACCGGGCAGGCCCAGGTCTTCAACGCCTGCGAATGGGGCTGCATCATCCGCGCCCACTCCGGCCAGAGCGGCGCCAAGATAATCCAACGCCGTCCGGTGGTCTATGCCCACACCCTCCTGGTCAGAGGTGACTCTCCCGTACAGCTGCCCGAGGACATGGCCGGGCGCACCATCGGGATCACCTGGCCCAGTGGCAACTACTTCATGGCCTTCAAGATGCTGGAGGGCTACCTCCCCACGGACCAGATCAGGGTTGTGGATATGGGAGGCCGTCGTAAGAACTTCGAGGGCTTCCTGGCGGGCGATGTGGAGGCGACCATCAACTTCGAGCCGTACACCAGCACGGCGGAGAGGATGGGCGCCCGGGCCATCGTGGAGGGGCTTGACCAGGGTGAGGAGGTGGGCAGCCCAGACATGGACGAAGCGACCCGCATCGGGTGGTCGCGGGCCCTCTCCAAGGCAGTGGAGATGATCAACGCTGACCCGTTCAAGTACTACCCGATGATCATCGATGCGGAGCTGCCCGGTCGGATAACGCCACAGGAGGTGCGCTGGCAGCGGGTGCGGTACGTCCCGCCCTCGCCCTACTCCAGGGAGTCGTTCGAGGCGACCTACCGGTGGATGCGCGACCACAAGATGATCGAGGGGGAGGCCCGCTACGAGGACCTGGTCTTCACCGGATAGTCTCAGGTAGCCGCCTACGCCGGCCCACTCGGCAGCTTCGCCTCGGCGTCGGGCTCAGGCCACAGGTGACACTCCACGAGGTGCCCCGGCTTCACCTCAACCTGCTCCGGCTGGACCACATCGCACCGGCCCGCTATGAGGTGGGGGCATCGAGGGTGGAAGTGGCAGCCGGTCGGTGGACTCACCGGGCTGGGCGGCTCGCCGGTGACGGCCCCGCGCTGCCGGAGCCGGTTCGCCGGGTCGGGCTCGGGGACGGCCTCCAGGAGCGCCCGGGTGTACGGGTGCAGCGGGTTCTCGATGACCTGGCGGGTGGGCCCCAGCTCCACGATTCGCCCCAGGTACATGACGGCGATCCGGTGGGAGAAGTGCCGCGCCGTGGCGATGTCGTGGGTGATGTACAGGAAGGCGGTGCCGTGGCGCTCCTGGAGCTCCTTGAGCAGGTAGAGGATCTCCGCCCGACTGGAGGCGTCGATCATCGACACCGGCTCGTCGGCGACCACCAGCTCCGGCTGAAGCGTCAGCGCACGGGCGATGGCCACCCGCTGGCGCTGTCCGCCGGAGAGTGTGTGGGGGTATTTACCGGAGAACTCTTCGGCAGGCTGGAGCTTCACCTCGTCCAGGGCCGAGTGCATCAGCTCACGGCGGCTGGCCCCGTTCCGACGGCCCCCTTTCGAGTAGCCGTGTATCACAAGAGGCTCCTCCACGATCTGGCCCACGGTCATAAACGGGTCGATGCTGGAGAAGGGGTCCTGGAAGATGCCCTGGGCACGCCGGCGTATCCTTTTGAGGCCGCCGGCCGACAGTCCGGTGATGTCTTCGCCGTCGAAAGCGACCCGCCCGGCGGTGGGCTTGAGTAGACGCAAGGCCACCCTGCCCAGGGTGGTCTTGCCGCTGCCCGACTCCCCCACCACGGCCACCGTTTCACCCTTGGCTACGGTCAGCGAGACGTCGCTCAGCGCACGCACGGGGACGGTCCGCAGGAACCGGGTGCGGGCGCGGAACTCCATGGTGATGTTCTCCAGGGCCAGCAGTTCGGTCACTTTTTTTCCCCTCTTCCCCGTCGATGGGGGAAGGTAGGAAGGGGGTGTCGCGCTCCCCCCACCTCATTCCTCCCTCGCGCAGGGGGGAGGAGGTTGCTTGGGACACTAGCTACGGAGCTAATCTTACTCCTCCACCAGCCAGCAGCGCGCCACGTGGGAGTCGCCGGCGGCCAGCAGCGGCGGCTCCTCGGCGCGGCACCGGTCGAAGGCGTAGGGGCAGCGTGGGTGGAAGCGGCACCCGGGAGGCAGCTCGGTCATGGCGGGAGGGCTGCCGGGGATGAACCGAGGCGGCTCCTCCTCGCGCAGCCTGGGGATGCTTGCCAGGAGGAGCTGGGTGTAGGGGTGCCTGGGCCTGGTCAGCACATCGTCCGCCGGGCCCAGCTCCGCCAGTTTCCCCGCGTACATGACGCCGATGGTCTCGCACAGGTCGCTGGCCAGGGCGATGTCGTGGGTGATGAAGATGACGCCCAGGCCCATCTCCCGCTTCAGCTCCTTGAGCAGGTTCATAACCTGCGCCTGCACCGTCACGTCCAGCGCCGAGGTGGGCTCGTCCAGGATCACCAGCTGTGGCTTCAGTATCAGTGCCATGGCAATGAGGACCCGCTGCTTCATCCCGCCGCTCAGTTCGTGGGGATACCTCTGGAACACCTCCCGGGGCAGTCGCACCATCTCCAACAGGCGGCGCCCCTCGCTGGTGGCCTCCTCCTTCGACACGTCGCGCTGGAGCAGCAGCGGCTCGATCACCTGCGGCCCGACCCGGACGACCGGGTTCAGCGAGTCCATGGCCCCCTGGAACACCATGGACATCCTGCGCCACCTGATCTGCCGCCGGAAGGTATCCTCGTCCAGCTCCAGGCAGCTGGTGCCGTCCAGGGCCACCGTGCCTTCGTGGAGGGCGACGTTCCTTGGCAGCACGCGCATGAGCCCCAGGGCCAGGCTGCTCTTCCCCGCTCCCGACTCGCCCACGAATCCGACGGCCTCGCCCGTTTGCACCGAGAAGGAGACGCCGTCCACGGCCCTGACCACGCCCTCGGGCGAGTCGTAGTAGAGGCACAGGTCGCTGAC
>JAPUKM010000274.1 GCA_027295645.1 Chloroflexota bacterium
CCAGCTTCCTGTTCAGCTTCCTGGAGGGGGCCCAGTCCCAGTACAGCCTCAACTTCCAGCGGTTCTTCTTCCCCATGTTCATGATTGGGTTCGGCATACTGGCCGGGTTATGGCCGTTCCACACCTGGTCTCCCGACGGCCACGTGGCGGCGCCCACGGGAGTGAGCATGGTCCACGCCGGCGTTCTGATGAAGCTGGGCGCCTACGGCATCATCCGCTCCATGTCGATTCTCCCCGACGGGGCGGACGACTGGATGCTGCCGCTGGTGCTTCTGGGTACGGTCAACGTGATCTACGGGGCGATCTCCGCCATGGCGCAGCGGGACCTGAAGTACGTTGTGGGCTACTCCAGCGTCAGCCACATGGGCTACGTGCTCATGGGGATAGCCACGCTGGACCCGCTGGGCGTGGGTGGCGCGGTGCTCCAGATGTTCTCACACGGGATCATGACGGCCCTCTTCTTCGCTGTGGTGGGGGTGATCTACGACCGGACCCACCTGCGGGATATAGACGTTCTGGAGGGGCTGGCGAAGCGGATGGGCCTGACGGCCTCCTTCTTCGCTGTGGCCGGGCTCGCCTCGTTGGGGTTGCCGGGGCTCAGCGGCTTCATCGCCGAGGTGCTGGTGTTCATCGGACTGTTCAGGACGTACCCCGTGCTGGGTATGCTGGGTGTCATTGGAGCGGCCCTCACGGCGGTGTACATCCTCCGGCTGCTGGCCAAGGTGTTCTTCGGCCCCCTGGACGAGCGGTGGCAACAGCTTGCCGACGCCACACGACTGGAGGGGGCCGCCACGGCGGTGCTGGTGTTCATCCTGTTCTTCGTGGGGATATATCCCACCTACTTCCTGCGGCTTATAGATAGCGGGGTGGATACGTTCCTTCTGCCCTTTACTGGAACATAGAGAGTCATGGACGTACCGGAAAACATAACGGCGAACCTCCACCTGCTGTGGCCGGAGTTTCTCATCACAGGGCTGGCCTTTGTGGTGCTCACGGTGGACTTCCTGCTGCCTCGCGAGCGGAAGAACGTCCTGGCCGCCGTCTCCATTGTTGGGCTGGTGGCAATAGCGGTGTTCTCCATACTCCTCCTGGGTAACGAGGACGACACGCCCCTGTACGAAGGCATCTTCCTGGTGGACCGGTTCTCGCTGGTCTTCAAGATCATCTTCCTGGGCCTGGGGGTGCTCATTATTCTGGCATCCGCCGACTTCGTCAAAAAGTATCTGCACCACCCCGGAGAGTACTACGCCATCATCCTGTTCTCCATCCTGGGCATGATGCTGATGGCCGCCTCCGCCGAGCTGCTGACCGCCTACATCAGCCTGGAGCTGCTCAGCTTCAGCCTGTACATCCTGGTCTCCATGGCGCGGGACGACCCCAAGTCCAACGAGGCGGGGGTGAAGTACATCCTCCTGGGCGCCTTTGCGTCGGCGCTGCTGCTGTACGGCATCAGCCTGGTGTACGGCGCGCTGGGAACGACGACCTTTGCGGACATAGGCCAAGCGATGGGCAGCGGACTCGACACCAGCCCGAACCTCATGATAGGGGTTGTGCTCATCATAGCCGGGCTGGGCTTCAAGGTGGCGGCGGTGCCCTTCCACATGTGGACTCCCGACATATACGAGGGTGCGCCCCTGCCGGTGACGGCCTACCTGGCGGTGGGGTCGAAGGCGGCGGCGTTCGCGCTGATCCTGCGGCTGTTCGCCACGGCCTTCATGCAGAGCATAGAGGAGTGGCAACTGATCATTGCCGCCCTGGCCGCGGTGACCATGACGCTGGGCAACGTGGTGGCGCTGGCCCAGAGCAACATCAAGCGGCTGCTGGCCTACTCCAGCATCGGGCAGGTGGGCTACCTGCTGGTGGGGGTCGCCGCGCTGTCCGCGGCCGCCTCCAACGCCGTCATTCTGCATCTGGTGGGGTACGGCCTTGCCAACCTGGCGGCCTTTGTCGCCGTGATCGCCTTCTACAACGTGACGGGCAAGGACAAGGTCAGCGACTTCGCAGGCCTCGCCGACCGCAATCCGTTCATCGCCATGGCGCTAACCGTAGCCCTCTTCTCGCTGGCCGGGCTCCCGTTCTTCGCGGGGTTCATCACCAAGTTCTACCTGTTTGTGGCCGCCGCCGAGGAGGACCTGCTGTGGCTGGCGGGTGTGGCCATTGTGAACAGCCTGATATCGCTGTACTACTACCTGAACATCATCAAGCAGATGTACATGCATCCCGCTGAGGACGGCAGTCCGGTGAGGGTGTCCCTGCCGACCGGCGGACTGCTGGCGATACTGGTGGTGGGCACCATCGCTGTGGGGGTCTACCCGGCGCCCCTGGTGGACATCATCGAGACGGCGACGGCGGTGATCCTGCCGGGGGTGTAGGCGGTGTTACATAACCCCCGACTTTAGGCCGGGGTTACTCCGCGTTGAGATTGGGTGAAGATTAGCCTGGCCTCCTCCTGGCTATGGTAGAATCGCAGCAGATATGGGCGAAGCCATGATGATCTCGGTGATCGGCGCGGGAGATGATCCTCCCGACGCGATAGTGACAGCCGCGGAGGAGGTGGGCCGGGAGCTGGCCCACCGGGGAGCCGTGGTGGTCTGCGGCGGCCTCAGGGGTGTGATGGAGGCCGTCTGCAAGGGCGCCAAGGCCGAGGGCGGCGTCACCATCGGCATCCTCCCCGGGGACGATCCCGCCGCCGCCAACCCCTGGGTGGACTTCCCCATCTGCACGGGCATGGGCTACGCGCGTAACGCGATCGTGGTCAAGTCTGGGAGGGCGGTCATCGCCGTGGGTGGCGCTTTCGGGACCCTCTCGGAGATCGGCCACGCGCTGGGAGACGGCATCCCCGTGGTGGCGCTAAACACCTGGTCGCTGGCCCGCAACGGCCGGGCCGATGAGAGTATGCTCCAGGCCTCTACCCCGCTCGAAGCCGTGGAGAGGGCCATGGAGGCCGCCGAGCAGCGTCCCTATTCACAGTCTCCATAGGCCCATCCTGGCAAGGGTGTGCGTTCTCATACCAACTCTCTGTCGACAAAGCTACGTACAAGACTATGACCACCATCCAGTCCATTCATGCGCGGGAGATCCTGGACTCTCGGGGCAATCCCACGGTGGAGGTGACCGTCGGCCTGGAGGACGGCGCCCGGGGCACGGCGGCCGTGCCCTCCGGGGCCAGCACCGGCGCGCACGAGGCGGCGGAGCTGCGCGACGGAGACCCTCATCGCTATGATGGCAGGGGAGTCTTGAAGGCGACGGCCAACGTCAACAACAGGATCGCCCTGGCGCTCACCGGGCTGTCGCCCTTCGACCAGGAGGGCCTGGACCACCGGCTGCTCGACCTGGACGGCACGCCCAACAAAGCGGAGCTGGGGGCCAACGCCCTCCTCGGGGTGTCGCTGGCGGTGGCCCACGCCGCGGCCAGCAGCAGGGGCGTCCCGTTGTACCGCTACCTGGCCACCGATGGCCGCCCGCCGACGCTGCCCGTGCCCATGTTCAATATCCTGAACGGGGGCCAGCACGCCCACAACTCCACGGATATCCAGGAGTTCATGGTGGTGCCCGCCGGGATAGCCACGTTCAGGGAGGCGCTGCGCTGCGGGTCGGAGGTGTACCAGGCGCTGAAGAGGCTGCTCCAGCAGCGGGGGCTCTCCACAAATGTGGGCGACGAGGGCGGCTTCGCGCCGTCGCTGCCCACCAACAGGGACGCCCTTCAGATGGTCGCCGACGCCATCGAGGCCGCGGGATACCGGCCGGGGGTGGACTGCTTCATCGCCTTGGACCCGGCGGCAACGGAGTTCTACCGCGACGGCACGTATGTGCTGGAGCGGGAGGATGCCCGGCTATCATCGGCGGAGATGGTTGAGTTGCTGGCGAGCTGGGCGAGTAGCTACCCGATACTCAGCATCGAGGACGGGCTGGCGGAGGACGACTGGGAGGGCTGGAGCACGCTCACAAGCAGGCTGGGGTCTCGCGTGCAGATCGTGGGCGACGACCTGTACACCACCAACCCGGAACGTATCCAGCGGGGCATCGACGCCAGGAGCAGCAACGCCGTGCTGGTGAAGCTGAACCAGATCGGGACGCTGACGGAGACGCTTGAGGCGGTGGCCATGACGCAGAAGGCGGGATGGGGGGTTGTCATCAGCCACCGCTCCGGCGAGACCGAGGACACGTCCATCGCCGACCTGGCGGTGGCCACGGGAGCCGGACAGATAAAGTCCGGGGCGCCGGCCCGCAGCGAGCGGGTGGCCAAGTACAACCGGCTGCTGCGGATCGAGGAGGAGCTGGGCGAGGAGGCCACCTACGCGGGGCGAGCGGCGTTTCCGGTGTGAGGGGACGGGAACCAGGGAGTACGGACACAGTCCGAGGGCGGGCTGGATGGGCAAAGACAAACCAGTGCATGCAAAACATGCTCTAAAGGCACATCGACATCAGGGGGAGGAAAATCGATGGTTACCAGAATAGGCATCAACGGGTTCGGCAGGATCGGGCGGCAGGTGCTGCGGGCCACCCTGGAGCGGCACCCGGACAAGCTGTCGGTGGCGGCGATCAACGACCTTACCGACGCCAAGACCAACGCCCATCTCCTCAAGTACGACTCCACATATGGCCGCTACCCCGGCACGGTGGAGGCCGCCGACGACGCCCTGATCGTGAACGGCAAGGAGATCAAGGTGCTGGCGGAGCGGGACCCGGCCAGCCTCCCGTGGGGAGACCTGGGCGTCGATATCGTCATCGAAT